>JAKJFV010000195.1 GCA_022704725.1 Spirochaetota bacterium | reverse complement strand
CAAAAATAGTTATTATAGGAGCCTCTGCAGGCTTTAATCTTTGGGCAGGGGAGAGGCATATTAATCTATGGGAAATTTGGAATAACGGAGATATACAGATTCCAGAGGAAGTTTCCAGAAACAGCGTTGTTACCTTATATAATGGTAAGGAATATGCCGTTGATGTTGCATTTTTTTCGCTAATCTGGAACAATATGAGTATGTCCATCGGATGGGATTCTGAACTTTTTAAAAAACTTATTCACAATAATGTGCATTATGTTTTAAACGACGGCGCCCTGCCCATTCTGGACAGACCCGACAGATTTTTTATTGAGTTTAAAATCGGAAACATAGACGATTTATTTTAATAAGGAAATACCATGAATATCACGTTAAAATACGGATGTAATCCACACCAGACGCCGGCAGAAGTTTTGTTTACAGGGAAAAAATCTCCTCTTCAAATTCTTAACGGGAAACCCGGCTACATTAATCTGCTCGACGCCTTCAGCGCATGGCAGCTTGCTAAGGAGCTGAAAACTGCAACAGGAAAAGAGGGAGCGGCCTCTTTTAAACACGTAAGCCCTGCAGGCGCTGCTGTTGCTAAACCCTTAACCGATGAATATTTACAGTCACAGTTCCTTGCAAAAAAAGATTATTCTGACGTTACAACTGCCTACATTAGAGCACGCGGCGGAGACCGTATGAGTTCGTATGGAGATGCGGCGGCAGTAAGCGGAAAAGTTGATAGTTGCCTTGCAGAGTTTTTAAAACAGGAAGTGTGCGACCTGATCATTGCACCGGACTATGATAGTGAAGCCCTCGAAATACTAAAGCAAAAAAAGAAGGGAGAGTTTGTCATCCTCAAAATAGATCCTGAGTATGAACCGGAAGAAATTGAAAAGCGTGATTATTACGGATTTGAGTTTTCCCAGCTGCGTAATACGGCTCATATAACAAGAAATATTTTTTCTGACATAGTATCAAAAAATAAAGAGATAACTGAGGCAGAAATAGAATCGCTCCTTGTCGCAACAATCGCGCTTAAATACACACAGTCAAACTCGGTATGCGCCGCTTACGACGGACAGATAATCGGAACAGGAGCCGGCCAGCAGTCGAGAATACACTGCACAAGACTAGCCTGCACCAAGGCGGAAAAGTGGCTGTTACAGCAAAGCAGTACAATACGAAATATAACGTTCCCATCTGGGTATAAAAAAGTTGATAAGGCAAACCTCATTGACCAAATACTCACCTCTGAGACACTGTACGAAGAAGAAAAAAAACATATTCAAGCTATAATAGGACAAAACCTTCCTCAGTTTTCATTACAGGAAAGAATACAGTTTTTTAAACAGTTTAACGGCATCTGTATATCGTCGGATGCATACTTTCCGTTTAGAGACAACATTGATCGCGCTCACAAAACCAACGTCTCATGCATAGCACATGCAGGAGGTTCGGTACGCGACAGCGGAGTCCTTGAGGCTGCGGACGAGTACAACATGAAACTCATACAGACAGGCTTACGGCTCTTTACACATTAATAACAAGAAAAATAATTCAATTTTCTTATACTGCTTGACAAAACTCATTCTTATATATACCTTTTGTTATATAACACTTGTTATATTAAAATGTATTATAGGAGTATGTATGAACATTTTTTGGAGTCTAAAAAAAGCAGGCTATAGAATTCAACAAAATCTATTTAAATTTTTTATGAGCTTTGTCACGTTCCCTGTACAAACGGTTTATTCCAATCCCGGCGATATGGAGCGCATACCGGATATTCTTAAAGACAAGGGACTTGATTCGGTATTTATTGCCTGCAGTAAAACAGTTCTTGCATCAGGAGCCCTTGATACTTTATTAAGCGGACTGAAAAGCAAGTCCGTTAACTATACCATATTCGATCGCATACAGCCCAACGCTACAACTGATAATGCTTCTGATGGTCGCAAAGCCTACAGGGAAAATTCTTGTAAAGCAATCCTTGCAATTGGCGGCGGTTCGGTTCTTGACTGTGCTAAAATTGTCGGCTTATCAGTAAGTAACCCGTCATTAACATACGAAGACATGAAAAGAATGTCTGCTATAAAAAAGAGAATGCCCCTTTTCATTGCAGTACCGACCACCGCAGGTACAGGATCAGAGAGCACGCTGGGAGCAGTCATTACCAATGTTCATACAAAAGAAAAATATGCAGTTATCAGTCTGCATAATATGTGCGACTATGTTATTCTCGATGAAACATTGACCCTTAGCCTTCCTTCACCTATTACTGCGTATACCGGTATGGATGCACTAACTCACGCAATAGAAGCGTATATCTCTAAATATGCAACAGAATACACAAACACAGAAGCTCTTAAAGCAATCAAACTGATACTTGAAAATCTTCCCGCTGCTGTAAAAAACGGAGCCGATACAAGATCAAGACGAAATATGCTTCTTGCATCAAATTATGCGGCAAATGCATTTACAAGAGCGTACACCGGTTATGTTCATACGATTTCTCATGCATTCGGCGCCTTGTATAATTCAAATCACGGAAAAACAAATGCGGCAATTCTACCCTTAGTCTTGCGGTTTTACGGGAAAAGTGTAGAAAAAAAGCTTGCAGAAATTGCAGTGTATTCAGGACTAGCAAAGAAGGAAGACTCTACAGCGTATTCTGCTGCAAAACTGATAGAGCATATTGAATCGCTCAACACGGCATTCGGCATCACGCATAAAATACCGGAACTCAAAAAACCTGATATTCCGCTCATTGCAAAAAAAGCTCTTGCAGAGGGAAACCCCTCATACCCGGTGCCTAAAATAATGAATTTTTATGAATGTTGTGGTATTATTGAAAAACTACTAGCATAAAAAAGGATGCCATATGCCGCCCAGACAACGTATAACAAAAGAAATGATTATGGAAGCTGCTCTAAATCTCGTAAGAGAAGGAGGAATAGAATCTGTAAACTCACGCGCTGTGGCGGCGAAAATAGGCTGCTCAACCCAGCCTGTATTCAGTCAGTACCCGACAATGGAAGATCTGAGGCAGGCTGTGCATGACTTTTCCTGTAACGAATTTGAACAGGGCATCCTTGCAGAAAAAGACAACATAGAATTTTTTAAGATAAGCTGTCTTTCTCTCATTCACCTTGCACGAAATGACAAAAATGTATTTTCCCTTATTTTTCTTTCAACATACTGTGCAGGTTCAGAGTTTCAGCTTTCAAGAATGAATTACAAAACGAATCAATTATTGTTGAATCATCTTATAGAAAGCCATTCACTTACGAAGGGAGACGCATTAAATATTCTGGAACGCATAAGTTTACTCGTGCATGGAATTGCGTCGCTCATAGCAACAACCAACGCACAATACTCAGATAATAAGGCATGGGGTATTGTACAAAAAACTCTCACCGATATGATCAATGGACTGCACCCGTAGAAACATTTGAAATTACCTCATTCATTTTAAATATACTGATAATACACATTGTGAAGCATAATAAATATGACACACTACTGTCATATTTATTATGCTATTGTGTAATCAAACATGAATTACAGCTCATTTACTTTTCGGGAGGATAATATGAAACAGTTGTTTTTAACATCGTCATTTGCAGATGCAGCCCATATGCTGCAGGATTTTAGTAACGAATCTTTGGCAGGAAAAAAAAGCCGCATTCATTCCAACCGCAAGTAATCCGGAGAAAGTAACGTTTTACGTAAAGAGCGGAAAGAAAGCCCTGGAGAAATTGGGACTGCAGGTAACAGAAATCGATATCTCATCAGCATCATCAGACCTTGTTACTTCTACACTGATAAACGCTGACTGTATCTATGTGTCGGGAGGGAACACATTTTATCTTCTGCAGGAATTACAAAGAACAGGAACAGACAAGCTGATAATAAATCATATTAATTCCGGCAAGCTCTATATAGGAGAATCAGCAGGCT
>JAKJFV010000194.1:3673-3964 GCA_022704725.1 Spirochaetota bacterium | reverse complement strand
CGCAAGAGAGAAAAATGATCCTGTAACATTGATGACGAGAAATAATATAAATAGAATTGCAGATAGTGCATGTATCAGTTTTCTTTTTGTTTCTAAAAAGTCAATAATTTCATCTTTGGAAAAAACGGTAAAACCAAGAAGATACCATACTGCATACTCAACAATACTTTTCCCTCCGATGCTCAGTATGGGCTTGCCTAAAAGAGGGAGAAATCCTAGTACTGTGAGGTATAATATACGGGGCTTTATAAAAATAGATTGTTTATTTTTCAGTATGTTAATAAGGGGCAG
>JAKJFV010000194.1:341-3605 GCA_022704725.1 Spirochaetota bacterium | reverse complement strand
AAAACCGCCAGTGTACCCTGTCAAATCGGAACCCTTTGTGAAAAAAAGAGAGTATTGTGATATGTACGATCCTTCATAGCTGTTATGAAATTTCTCTGCAAAAAATGTTTGTACTGGAATGATAACAAGTATACCGGATACAAGGGGAATAAAAAGTCTGAGAAATATTTCTTTTATGAACTGAACCGTACTTCTTTTTTCAAGCGCATGATACGTACCAATCCCTGAAATTAAAAATAACAGGGGCATAAACCAGGGCAAGACAATTTGATTGAACAATGAAGGCAGAAAAAGAGGCTCCTGTCTTACATAAAAGTTTTCAGCCCAGTTGTTATACATCATAAAGGTATGAAAGGGGAAGAGCAGTAATACGGTGCAGAATCTAAGATTATCTATATAATTCTTTCTCATAGGTTTTTCCCTAAAATAAATATTTCGCATACACAACCTTTTTTACTCCATCTTCTGAAAATACTTTTTCCTTAGCCATACCGGCTTTAATCATAACACCCTGAGACGGCGTGTTGTGCACTTCGCAATAGGAATAAATTTTTTTAAAATTGAATGTTGCAGCATACTTCATCACAGCCCCTGCAGCCTCCGATGCATAGCCTTTCCTTGTAAATTCTTTAATAATATGGAACCCAACTTCCGGCAGCTGTTCACCATCAATATTCTGCATAGTTATGCCGCAGTCTCCTAAAAACGTATCATCTTCTTTCCGTATAACGGCCCAGAGCCCGAAGCCGTGAATCTTATAGTTATTGATATTCCACGTAATCCAGTTTTCGACTTCCTGAGGTGAAAACGGGTGAGGGTAAAACTTCATAGATTCCGGGTCCGAGAGTACCTTTGCTAATTCCCCTGCGTCGCTGAGTTCTAATTCCCGTAAGTAGAGCCTTTCTGTCTCAAGTATTATAATCATGTGCTTTTCTTCCATCTTTCTTTTAATTTGAATGAATCATTAATATGTACTATTTGATGGCGTGTGACAGGCATAGTTAATAAGCCGGTAATTTTTTTATTACCCCAGAAGTCCATGAGCAGATTGAGTCTTCATGTTCTGTGACAACACCTTCGCTTAAGATTTTGTTAACCTGAACCGCATCCGGCTTTCTTTTTATACAGGATGAGTCAAGACTTTTTAGTATTTGTTGAGTGCGTGACCCGACATCTTTACGGTATTCCAGCAGGGCTTTAAGAGTAATACCCGAATTAAACTGTGTGAGTTCATTCTCTGTCCATGCGTTTCCGGTATCTGTAAAAGAGATTCCGAGCTTTTTTTGCCATGTTTTAGAATACGTTTGTCTCCCGCCTTCGATGAGCAGGGTAGTCACGGCATCTTCAATTCTTGTAATGTGATATAGATTCCATGCAATCGAACTGAAATTATTTTCGGGTCTCCAAACAGACGTTTCCTGTGTCAGGTCTTCTATCAATGTCTGATAGATTGTTTTATCATGAGTTTCCTGTAAATCATGCAGCTCATTGTGCATTGCAAGACATAATGAAATACCCTCATAAAAGCTGCCTTCTTTAGACAACAGCATGTTCAGTTTTTTTTGGTTAGGATTCCAATCTTTTGTTACAGTCATAGCCCCGATTCTACCATATGGATTTGCACATTGCAATAAAGCAGATTATTTATCTCATTATGATTGACACCATCGACAGCGGCTTTTATACTAAAAATGCCTCTGTTAAAAGGAAATAAAATGAAGACATACAAAAAACTGATAAAACGTAAAATACAGTCAATGCTCAAAATTAGTGTAACAATTGCCTCAATAACAGGATCCATAGGCTTTATAAGCGCTATGATGCAGGGTTTAAACAAGCAGCTTGGAACAACAGTATTATATTCAAAATCCTTTATAGAAAAGCTCCGGATTTTTTATCCGGAGCTGATTAAAAAAGAACAATTTACCCTTCATGAGGGTCCTCAGCTGAAAGGTAAATCAAATCGTGTCGATGTCTATTCTCCTAAGCAGGAATAAACGGGTTATAAACTTTTTCTGTAATCAAGGCTTTCCGATTCTTTTTCCCATGAGGGGTAAATATCAACCTTCCAGGAATAAATAAAGTTCTCGCACTTTTTCTCATACCCGATTTTCTGGTAAAACATCTGGTCTCCTCCGAGCATCGCGGTACATTCCGGATGTGCAGCATGAAGACGGCGGAATGCTTCGTCAAGTAATTTACTGCCGAGTTTTTTCCGCCGTTCCCACCAGACTACGCCAAGCGGTTCAAGTTCGCAATACGGCATGCTCTCTGTGTACCACAGAATTGCCATAGCAACAGGGCGCCCCCATGGATCAATGATGCAAAGCTCAAATTCCGGTTTATACAGTTTTCTGTTTCTAATACCCTGAAAAGCTGCTTCTGCTTCCTTAATCCTGTCAAAGCCGTAATTAAACGAATGCATATGAGTGTTTGAAAGAAAAAACACCGGTGTTTCATTTCCGTCTGCATACCGGTAGCCCTCAGGTAAGACAGTATCAAGGTTTTCAGAATCGAATGTTTTTATGAGATTTGATTCAGACCATCCCTGTTTCTCAAAACCGTGATTCTTAACACACTCTTCCAGTACGGTATTCCATTGAGGCACGCGCAGATTAACAAAGCGTGATTTACCGTTTTGCTCCTTATGGGACATTCCAGTCTGAGCAAAGAATATCATATGTTCTATGAGCTCTTTGTCCTGCGACCTCTCTTTGCTGTCAAAAATAAAAAAGGCATCTCCTGCAGCATTTACTTCATTTAATGCACAGCTTACTATTTGACCATTCAGCCGGAATAAGCCTGAACCTCTTTCCATGGTTCTTTCTATGCCTAAAAATTTGGGATGCAGGCCGGAACAAAATTCCAATCTGCTCACTCCGTAAATAGGGTAGTCCCAGCTGTAGGAATTGATGATCATTTTTTCAATGTCATCAAAATCATTCTGTGTATAATATGAAAATTCGTATTTCATAGGTAACTCCTCATCATTGTTTTGGTTTGAAAGAAATTCTTCTTTGCTTTTATGCCGTTTTAAATCAGCATCACCTGTAAAACCAATAGAGATTCAGCTTGAAGGGGAGATAAGTTGTAAGCTTTAAGCTAAAGCTTAATGCATACAACTTAGATTAAAGGTTTCGGGGTTTACTGATTATTTTTTGTAATCTGCATTTCTTGTGCCTCCACCCGTACAATGTACGAAACGTTTTCAATATTTTCTGATACTCAGAATATTTTTTTTAAGGTGCTTTTTACCGTACTTTC
>JAKJFV010000194.1:0-331 GCA_022704725.1 Spirochaetota bacterium | reverse complement strand
TATGATCCAGAGAACTGAACATGCTTGATATATCATAATCAAATTCTTTGAACTCTGTAATGACCATACCATTGCTGCATATTCCGATCATAATTTCTGATAATGAATGGGTGTAGTTAATAAAGGTTTTTGATTCATAGCTTTTTTTTGTCATGTAATACATGCCACCATTTTCTATCCATTCCTTTTCCAAAAATGGGAACTTTTCTGTTTTAATTCTTTGAACAATATCTATTCCCCATGAAGGGTCGCGGTTATCAAATGCTTCTTCCCAGGCTTCTTTGTTTTTTTCAATGTAGCTCATGCAAAAACTCCTTGTTGTAGAATCATT
>JAKJFV010000193.1 GCA_022704725.1 Spirochaetota bacterium | reverse complement strand
GCAACACGAAGAATAAGCGAATATCGCCACCGACAGGAACGTAAAGCTAAAGAATTGCGTATTGCTGATTACGGAGATCTAAGGACCCTCGGCAAAAAAGTTGCAATAAAATCTGAAAGGGTAAAGCTGGAACAGGAATTGGGCTTGTCTGCCGACGAAATACGCGATATTTATACTCAGATTCAAAAAATTGACCGTAAATTGCGCCGTCTTGAATATGAATTTGAAAATAATGTTCAGGAAATTCTTGAAATGGCAAAGGAAATTTTAAGCGGCCGGAAAATGATGGAAGAGGCTAAGAATCGTCTTATTAATGCCAATCTTCGTCTTGTTGTTTCTATTGCAAAAAAATATACAAACCGCGGTCTGCAGTTTTTTGATCTCGTTCAGGAAGGTAATATTGGCCTCATAAAAGCTGTAGAAAAGTTTGAATATCGTAAAGGTTATAAGTTTTCTACCTATGCCACCTGGTGGATACGTCAGGCTATTACTAGAAGTATTTCTGATCAGGCTAGAACAATTCGTGTTCCTGTTCACATGATTGAACAGATAAATAAAGTTGTACGTGAATCACGGCAGCTCATGCAGCGACTTGGCAGAGAACCCACAGATGACGAAATCGCAGAACAGCTGGGCTGGCCTGTAACAAGAGTAAAACAGGTAAAAAATGTAGCAAGGGAACCGATTTCTTTGGAGACTCCAATTGGAGAAGAAGAGGATTCTTTATTGGGAGACTTTATTGAAGACAAGGAAGTTGAAAATCCGGCAAACATGACCGCATATACCCTGCTTCAGGAACAAGTACACTCTGTACTTGGAACATTGCCTCCAAGAGAACAGGAAGTATTAAAAATGAGATTCTGTCTTGATGACGGATACTCTTTGACTCTTGAAGAGGTTGGACTATATTTTAATGTTACAAGAGAACGCATCCGCCAAATTGAAGCGAAAGCTCTGAGGCGCTTACGTCATCCAAGAAGATCGAGCGGTTTACGCGATTATATAGACATTTAATCCATTATAGTATATAAATGTACTGTTATACGTGGATAGCTTACGGGAAAAGAGGTTTCTAAATGAACATGATAGAAGTTTTTGAAAAACTTAAAACATTACAGGATGTACTTGCACTTAAATATGAACTTGAAGCAAAAATTACTGATGCTCCAAAAAAGCTTTCTTCTCAGGATGAGCTTCTCGCCCGTTTAAAGAAAGAATTCATTGAAAAAAATGCCATTTATGAAGAAGTTCGCTCAAAAGTTTTAAGATTGAAATCTGATTTAGCTGAAGCAGATGCCGCTAGAGAAAAAAGTGAGAAGGGTATGGATAACATTACTACTCACCGAGAATATGAAGCTTTAGATAAAGAAATAAAAGACAAAACAGAACTGGAACAGCAGCTTCGCAAAGATTTACAAAAAGAAGAGAAAAATCTTGCAGAATTGAATGAAAACCTGAAACAGGAAGAGCAGCTTATAAACAGTCAGGAAACTGAGCTTAATACCGGTAAACAGTCTTTGGAAAAGGAAATCTCATCATATAAGTCGCAGTTAAGTGAACTTGCAGGTCAGGTTGACGAGCTTAAACAAGGTATTGATGATGATATTTTCTTCAAGTTTGAAAGAATTATCGGAAGTAAGCAGGGTAAGGGTATTGTTGCTGTAAAAGGCAATGTTTGTGACGGATGTCACATGATTCTTCCTGCTCAGTTTGCTAATGAAGTACATGCCGGAGAAAAAATTGTATTCTGTCCCTACTGCAGCAGAATCCTATTTTATCAGGAAACTGACGGCGGTGAAGACCAGTACTTCCAGATTGAAGATACAGGAAGCCTTGCTGATCTTGATGATGATTTTGATGAAATTGATGATGACAGCGAGGACGATGCAGGCGATGAATCCGATGACTCAAAAGACAACGGATTTGATGATTAGTTAATTTACAGAAGAGATATGACCGCCTGTCTTTGTACAGGAGGAAAGTCCGGGCTCCTTCGGAAAAAGTGCCGGTTAACAACCGGGCATTTAAAGAACTAGGTTTTAAGCCGAAGTTAACCCTTCGGCTTTATCCAAAAGCTTTAAGTGACAGAAAGCGCAGCAGAAAATATACCGCCGGAAGGTAAGGGTGAAAAGGCGGGGTAAGAGCCCACCGCGTTTTTGGCAACAAAAACGGCATTGCAAGCCTCATTTGGAGCAAGATCAAGCAGTAACCGGACTCCGATACATGGTTGCGGGTAGATCGCTGAATATGAACGGCAACGTTTATATTAGATAGATGGTCATGATGTATTCAGGGCAACTTGAATACTTACAGAACCCGGCTTACATCTCTTCTGTTTTTTATAGGCTTGTATGAAAAATATACGTTCAAATAGTAGTATTGTTGTTAGAAGAAAATCAAAAATACTCGCACGGATTATAGTAATATTTCTTTGTATAACGCTTGTTCTTTCGACAGCTTTTATTATTTCAAAATTAGTGATTAGACAAAATAATCCCTCAATGCCCACTAATGCGTCAATTATTTCATTATGGAATAAATCAGAATACGAAGAAGTTTACAATCAATCAGGAATTCTTCTGGATGGAAACAGTTTCAATGGGACAGCCTTATTTTATAGAGGTTTAAGCTCATTTTATTTAGCTGTATCTCAAACAGATACTGTTGAAGCACAATCATATTTAGATGAATCAATTAACAATTTACGTATTGCTCTTCATACCAGCAATGAAGATTTAAAACCTCAAATTTCTTATATACTTGGTAAAGCATATTTTCAAAAAAATCTCTTTTCATCGTATCATTATTATGCAGACTTAGCAGTTTTGTATTTAGAAAACGCAGTTTCATTAGGCTACGAAGCTGCAGATATTCCTGAGTATTTAGGATTATCCTATGCAAATCTAGGGATGACGCAGCAAAGTATTGAAGCTTTTACTAATGCACTCCTGGTTAGAGAATCTGATATTCTTTTGCTGGCAATAGCCCAGCAGTATATGATTAGTTCAAATGTAGAAACAGCAAAACAATATTTATTCAAAGTAGCTAAAGAAAGCAGTAATGATATTTTAATATTAAGAAGTAAATTACTCCTTGCTCAAATTTATTTTGAAGAGAAACGTTATGCAGAAGCGGCACAAGAGTACATGAGTATACTTGAAAAAGATCCTGATTATGCCGATGCATATTATGGGCTTGGTTTGATTTATGAAATAGAAGGCGACAATGCTAAGGCACGTGCTGAATGGAGAAATGTGTTAAAAATACAGGTAAATCATCAAGGGGCTATTAATAAACTAGGTTTATGATTATACTAATTTAATTAGAAAAAAGGGAGGATTAAATGGGGCTTTTTAGCGGTTTTACTACTGATATTGGTGTCGATCTAGGGACTTGTAATACCTTAATATATGTTAAAGGAAAGGGCATTGTAATAAATGAGCCGTCTGTAGTTGCAGTTGAACGGGGAACAAATAGGGTAGTTGCTGTAGGCGCTGAGGCAAAAAGAATGCTTTGGAAGACTCCCGGCGACATAATAGCAATCCGGCCCCTTGCCGACGGTGTTATTGCAGATATGGATAGTACCGAAAAAATGATCCGTTATTTTATCTCAAAAATTATGCCCCGTCATGGTCTGTTCAGATCTATGAGAATGAAAATAGGAATTCCAAGCTGCATTACAGAAGTAGAACGCCGTGCAGTACAGGAAGCAGCATTAAAAGCAGGAGCAAAAGAAGTTCAGGTAATTGAAGAATCTTTAGCTGCTGCAATTGGCGCCCAGATTCCAATCCATGAACCAGCAGGCCACATGGTATGCGACATCGGCGGAGGAACAACAGAAGTATCTGTAATTTCACTCGGCGGTATGGTTGTAACCAGTGCAATCAGACTCGGCGGAGACGAATTTGACGAAGCTGTAATTAAACACGTAAGAAGTGTTCATAACCTCATAATCGGCCAGCAGACAGCTGAACGCTTAAAAATTGAAATCGGCAAT
>JAKJFV010000192.1 GCA_022704725.1 Spirochaetota bacterium | reverse complement strand
TTCATTATATTCACTACGAAAAATCTGATTATCTGAGTTCATCTGTGGTAATTTTTCTTTTAGGGGAAAAGATATCCGGAGCATAAAGAAAGTAAAATGGCCGTGCTGCATAAGATTTCTATTTATGTAAACGCGGCTGCATGATATAATCGGAATGATTGAAAAGATAGGAGATACTATGATTATAAGTAGTGAACAGTTAAAGAAAATTTACTACGGAGCATATTCATTTGCGGAAACAGATGACGGATATCTGCAGGCATTTCAATATACCAAGGAGCAGATGAGTTATTTTAAAAAAACGTCTGATTTCTTTTACGACAGATGCATGGCAGGTTCAGCCAAAACGCTTGAATTTGCAACTGATGCAGCAAAGATTTCATTTGAATATAAAATACTATGGGCAGGCTCTCAGGATTCATTTGAGTTATGTGAGGATGGACTGATTACAGATATTGTATATGTAAAAGATATTAAAGAAGAAGGAACTATTTCATTTTCGCTGGAAGAAGGGAAGAAGAATGTCATAATCTATCTGCCGGCGGATGCAACAGTTGTACTTAGAAACTTTGAAATTAACAGGGATTTCGCTCCTGCCGAAAAAGGCGAAAAGGTGCTGTGGTTAGGGGATTCTATTACACAGGGATTCGGCCCCTTACGATCAGCACAAACGTATGTAAGTGTTGCCAATAGATTGTTAGGATATGACATTATCAATCAGGGCATCGGCGGATATGTGTATGATAAAAAATCACTCATGAAGATGGAAGGCTATAGACCGGATAAGATTATTGTTGCACTTGGAACAAATCAGTATGGAACTGAGAGCATGAAAGATATAGAAGAGTACTATGAAGTGCTTACTACAATATATAAAGATATTCCTGTTTTGTGCATTACTCCTCTTTGGAGAGGGGATAATGTAGAAGGTATTCCGACACTTATCAGTTTTTGCTCCAGATTAAAGAGTATTGTGAAGAAATACGAATCAGTTACTATCGTTGACGGATTTAAGCTGGTGCCGCATTTACCTGAGTACTTTCTTGATAATCTTCATCCGAATCAATTAGGAGCAGAAGTGTACGGACGTAATCTTGTTAGAGCTATTGAAGAGCTGGGATTCTAATGGTGTGAGCTAAAGAAGAATGGGCGGAGGAGATTTACCACAGATGAACAGATATGTAGTTAAATACCTGATCATTAGCCATAGCGCCTATAACAATGTCAAAGGTATGAGGTTTCCCATGTCTGCATTGAACAATGAAATCAAGCCAGTCTTCGGTCATTGCTTTAAACTCGAGAATCTTCAAATTCTCATCAAGAGTCAAAGTATAGGTATTTAGTATAGGGGTATCATATCTTTTAGCCCAGCGTTCTGCCTGTTCCCGTAAAACGGTACAGTAAAAGCCGGGGCCGAAGTCTTTAGTATGCTTACTTTCATGTATCTTCGGAGTTTCAATATTCTTGAAACTGCCGTGGTACACAAGCATTTTTCCCATAAAAACTCCTTATTTTTATAGTATACCATAGAATTTAGTAAAAGAATGTTAAACTTTTCTTAGGGTTTTAAGGGGAGTACGTTCAATCCAGCGTCATTTCGAACGCCAAACGATTAAAAGCGTCGCAAGGCGGTGAGGCGCGAGACTTCGCAGCGCCGATACTATTCTTTTATCCCCATATTCTTAGAGGTTTAAGGGGAAGAATTCGATTATTGGCATGGATAATCAGATTTTTCGCAGTGAAGCATAAACGAGAAAAATCCAATTTAATAATTTCCTTACTTTAACGACCCGAAGGGGCGTATGCCACCGGGATAGGTTTTGTCGGCTGGCGAGTTTTGCGAAGCGAAACTCGGTAAGCAAGGGCAGCAGGGATGCTTACTTGTTCTTCTCTAACTTCCGGATGTATAGGAAGCGTAGTTCTGGTAAAAACACGCACAATCCAGCGTCATTTCGAACGTCAAACGATTTAAAGCGCCGCAAGGGGGTGAGAGGTTTAAGGAGAGAGGGAACTACGCGTCGCAAAAGTTGGTCCAACGCATCTGTGCGTATCTCTCCTTATTACTTGACAAGTCTATAATTCACGCGGATACTGGTTTTATGTCAGAAATACTAAACGCACAGCTACTAAAAAACTATCTGGAACCCCTTATAAAAACATGCACCCTTTGGGATCAGAAAAAACTTACGGTAATAATTATTGCAAATCCAAGAGCGGGCGGCTTTACACTCAAAAGGCTTGCTAAAGAAAAAATCCCTATATTACAAGGATTTAAAGAAGAAGCCTTGAAAAAAAAGGAGGCCGCTTCTTCTGTGGAAATGCTTGTCTGGGAAACTAAGTATGCGGGGCACGCAGGTGAATATGCTCAATCTGTCGTTAATCTCTCAAAAGATGCCGGTAAAAATGAGGAATTCCTCGTTATAACTGCAGGCGGCGACGGAACGAGCCTTGAAGTTCAAACTGTTCTTTTAAAAAATGCCTTTATGGATGCAAAAATGAAAAAAACAGTTACCCAAAAAATAGCAGTTCTCCGCCTTCCTTTCGGAACCGGCAATGACGGTTCTGACGGCAGAACCCTCGACGATACTTTAACCCGCTTAACAAAGCCTTCTCATTTTGCCTGGCAGAGGGCTGTGAAAGTTACGTATGAGGGTAAGGTAACGAAGGACGAAATAGAAAAAGACGGAAAGAAGATTAAACAATACGACAGTCTGGATGCAACTCCTCCCTGGTATTCATTTAATCTTGCAAGCGTCGGTATAGATGCCTTTATAACGCACATGACCAATAAAACGAAGGGTATTCTGCCGGGTAACTTTTATCAGCTGTGGGTAAATTTAGCTGCTGTTTTTTACGGCCTACGTTTTCCCGTCAGGTCTATGTTTGTCGAAGTTCTTGATGAGAACGGAAAAGAAATACGGACCATTGACAGTCCTCTTGAGTTTTGCCTTTTGGGTGTTTCTGGACACAGAACATACGGCAGCAATCATTTAATTCTTCCAACAGACGATACTTTTTGTGCGACAAGGACAATGAATGTTTTTCAAAAATTGAAGAACCTTAAGTCTTTTGAAACCGGAGAACACATTCACAGTCCTCTTTCTATGTTCTCAAAAGCTCATAAAATAAGAATTGCATATAACGAGTATGTGCTTGTGCAGATGGACGGCGAAGTTCATCTTCTGCATCCAAAGCAGTTCCCTTTGACGATGGAGAGAACCGAGCCGGTGATTTAAATAATTGAATGCGATGATGCACAGTATTATAAAGGGGCTGAGAAAGCTATTTAATAGATTAGAGGTTGAGATGAAAAAAAATTATACTTTTAGAAGCCGCTTTTTTTTGCTTCTTAGAATTTTTCTAATACTATCAATTGCAGTTAATCTAGGAATCGGAATTTTCATAGTTCTTCGAGATAAGGATGTAAGTAAACCTGAGGTACTGCAGGAAGTAAGCAAAAGGGGCGAATATGTAGTATGGGCTATTCTTACTTTTTTGCTTTCGTATACGACTGAGTATATAGAAAGAAACCGTAAAATTGACATTCCCGACATACTTGAAGTTGTAATTGTTTTCTTTATTTTTGCAGGAATCTTTTTAAGCAATACTTTTAATCTCTATTATAGACTGTGGTGGTGGGATGATTTACTGCACATGCTATCAGGCGTCATCATCGGGTTTATAGGCTTTATTTTAATCTATACAATAAATCATAAATACAGTATGGATATAAGTCCCGTTCTGGTTGCCGTATTCTCATTTTCATTTGCCGTTACTATTGGTGTTTTCTGGGAAATTGCAGAATTTTCTGCCGATGTTCTTTTGGGTACAGCAAATCAAAAATGGAATTTACCGGATGATTCAGTCCTCATAGGAAAACCATATCAAGGAAGCGGGCTGCGCGACACCATGTCAGATCTCATAGTTGACAGTATAGGCGCTTTTATAACATCGACAGTTACGTATTTCCTGTATAAAAATGATAAAAAGAAAACTCTTGCAGAAATG
>JAKJFV010000191.1 GCA_022704725.1 Spirochaetota bacterium | reverse complement strand
GCATCTTATATCTAAATGAAACACAGTCAGCTGCCATGTATAAAGACTTATTTGGAAGTTTAAGCGCAAATAAGGGACTTTTTGTAACAAAAATTGTTGCAGATACAAATGAGAATTCCCTGCTTGATTTTATGGAAGAATACTTACATGATGGTTCTATTAAGACTTCATGGGATTCTGATGAAGACGGAATTTGGGATATTATGTATGAGAAAAAAAACACGATAAATACGGGATTAGAGGAGACTGTTTCATTTATTCATCCCATTGATAATTCTCCGGTTGTAATTCGGTTTGAAAACCGGGAACCGGTTTTTATCACATCCGGAAAAGAAGAAACCCCTATTACCAAACACCCCGATCTGCCGTTTTATTGGCTTGGCTCCGTTCCCGACTCTTCATATGCTGTACGGGCTCTTAATGCGCTGCAAAAGGAACATGTTCAGGGCTTAAGAATCCTTGTTCCTCCCGAAGAAGGTGAAAAAGGTCTAGTATTAGCAATTAAGGTGAATAATCTGTATTTTGGAGAATTTATTAATGAATAAAATTTGTTCTATACTTCTTTGTATCCTGCTCCTTCATTCATGCACCTCAAAATCTGTACATGAATACACTCCTCTTAATTATACAGAACTGGATGCAAGGATTAACGAAATAGAAGATATTATTAAGGTTCGTGATACTGAACCTGTAAAATCTTTGTGGAGATCCTATTTACTAGCAAGCACGAAGAATTCATTTGATGATGCTAGTGAGAAAGTTTTTGCTGAATGCGAAGATAGTATTATTAGTTTCTTACAAAAAAGTATCGACGATAAAGATTATGTCACTGCTTCGAAATATTTTTCTTCTTTAAAATCAGTTGAATCAAAAAAAATTGAGTCCTATGCCTCCTGGTTTTCACACGATAACTATAATGATAACGTTTACGTTAACGATAAAGAGATAAAAGCTGATGAAGTTACTTCGCAAGTCGAACAGCTGTCGGAAGTAAAAGTAAGTGATTTTTTATCGGGTACGGTAACAGTTTGGGTTGACAGAGGTATAAAAGTAGAGAAGGGAATGGGGTATGCCGACCGGGTTATAGGTTCCGGTTTTTTTATAGATGACAAAGGACATTTTGTAACAAATTATCATGTAATTGAAAGCGAGGTTGATGCCTCCTACGAAGGCTACTCGCGGGTATATGTTAAATTATATAAGGACAGCGCTACCCGCATACCTGCTAAAGTTATAGGATATGACAAGGCCTTGGATCTTGCGCTGCTTAAAACGGAGGCTATTCCGCCGTATGTGTTTTCGCTCGGATCTTCTGCGGATCTTGATGTCGGCGATGCAATTTATGCAATCGGATCCCCACTCGGACTTGAAAATACAATAACATCGGGAATTGTATCTGCAAAAGACAGGTACCTGTTTTCTATAGCACAAGTAATGCAGATTGATGCTGCAGTAAATTCCGGTAATTCAGGCGGACCCATAATTGATAAAAACGGCAACGTTAAGGCTGTTGTTTTCGCAGGAATAATGGAATATGAAGGCTTAAATTTCGCCATACCTGTTGAATACTTAAAAACATTATTACCTGCTCTGTATATGGGAAAAGTCGAACACTCGTGGACAGGGTTTTACGGAATTACAAAAAAAGAATTCCCTTCTTCCCAAAAGGGATCGGGCGTTGAAGTATTATACATAATGTCAGGCAGTTCTGCTCAGCGTTCGTCTTTATCAATTGGCGACGTTATTACGCATATTAATGATATTTCTATTGAGGGTGTTGAGCATCTGCAGCGTGCTATGCTTGGAATTCCTCAAGATTCAATTATTCAGTGTAAAGGAATAAATTCAGCAGGGGAAGCTTTTGTAAAAGCCTTATACACAGAGGTCCGGCCCGAAAATCCATTGTATGACGTCTATCAAAGAGAACCCTTGGCACGGTCTTTTTTACCGATATTCGGTATGGACCTTACTCCGTCTTCTACTCTGAATAAAAATGTATATACAATAAACTCGATTATTCAGGGAAGTATAGCAGATGAAAATGGATTTTCAGTTTTAGATCCTGTCGAAGTAAAAAGGAATAAACTTTTAGAAGAGAATCAAATTCTGTATGCAGAGCTTTTCACGAGAAAAAGAAGCAATGCTTATTTCGAAGTCAATATTGCCATAGCAGCTCCTCTGGACAGTCCCTTCATTTTTTAATATACTTCAGCAATGATAGATATATCCCGTAAGCGAAATTTTTGCATAGTTGCCCACATTGATCACGGCAAATCTACCTTGGCAGACAGACTTATTCAAAAAGCTAAAATAGTTGCAGACCGCAATTTTCAAAACCAAATGCTCGATAACATGGATATAGAACGAGAGCGCGGAATTACAATTAAAAGTCAGGCTGTCACTATTCCTTATATTGCAAATGACGGTATAGAATATGAGTTAAATTTCGTCGATACTCCAGGTCATGTGGACTTTTCTTATGAAGTATCCCGTGCCATAGCATCCTGTGAAGGAGCACTGCTTTTAGTAGACGCCGCACAGGGTGTTGAGTCTCAGACCTTGTCAAATATGTATTTAGCACTTGAACAGAATCTTGAGATTCTCCCGGTCATAAATAAAATTGATCTTCCTGCAGCTGATATTCCTGAAGTAAAACATCAGATTGATCACGATCTTGGACTCGACAGCGATACTGCCGTTTTAGTGTCTGCGAAAACAGGAGTTGGAATAGACGATCTATTTGAAGCAATTGTAAAAAGAATTCCTTCTCCAAAACCTGATACCTCGGGAAAAACGAAGGCCTTAATTTTTGACTGTCATTACGATCCCTATAGAGGTGTTGTTGTTCATTTACGTATGATGAGCGGGTCAATTAAAAAAGGTCAATTAGTACGTTTTATGAGAAGCGAGACCGATTACAAGGTTGAAGAATGCGGAATCTTCAGGCTTAAACTCCATGATACAGGAGAACTTACAGCAGGCGACGTCGGATACATTATAGCAGGGATTAAAACTGTTGCCGATGTCCGTGTTGGTGATACTGTAACCCTCACTGACAATCCTGTTGAAAAACCTTTGCCCGGTTTTAAAGAGGTTAAACCAGTTGTGTATTCCTCGATTTATCCTGTAGACTCAAATGATTATGAAGAACTTCGCGACAGCATGGAAAAACTAAAGCTTAATGATGCAAGTCTTATCTATGAGAAGGATGCCTCGCTCGCTCTTGGCCATGGTTTTAGAAGCGGTTTTTTGGGACTTTTACATTTAGAGGTTGTCCAGGAAAGGCTTGAACGCGATTTTAATCAGTCTGTTATTTTTACAGCTCCTTCTGTACGGTATCATATTACCCTTTCAAGCGGTGAAGAAAAATATATTGATAATCCTGCTGATTATCCGGAGCAGTCAAAAATTGTGAGTGCACGGGAGCCTTATATTAAAGCTTCCATAATAACTCCTGCAACATATCTTGGAAGCATAATGGCTCTGTGTACCGAAAAACGCGGATCCCAGACTAATATGCAGTACCTCGATCAAAAACGGGTAGAGATAATTTATGAAATGCCCCTTGCAGAGGTTTTGTTTGATTTTTATGACCGTCTAAAAAGCTACAGCAGGGGATACGCCTCATTTGATTATGAGGTTATCGCTTATAGAGAAACCGAACTTGTAAAGATTGATATTTTAATTAACGGCAAAAGCGTTGATGCTCTTGCTCAGCTTTCTTTCAAGGGAAATGCTTATGACAAGGCGAGAAACGTCTGCGCACAGCTTAAAGATGAAATAACAAAGCAGCAGTTTAAAATTGCTGTTCAGGGTGCAATAGGAAGCCAGATGATTGCAAGAGAAACGGTAAATGCATTAAGAAAAGATGTATTGGCAAAATGCTACGGCGGTGATATTACAAGAAAGAGAAAGCTTTTGGAAAAACAAAAAGAAGGGAAAAAGAGAATGAAGATGGTGGGCGATGTTGAACTGCCGCAGTCGGCATTCCTTGCAGTATTAAAGACGAAAGAAGAATAAAAAAACCGGACAATCATTCCTGATTA
>JAKJFV010000190.1 GCA_022704725.1 Spirochaetota bacterium | reverse complement strand
GTGATCATCTTCCGCATTTCAGTTTTTCCGGAGGGATCGCCGATTCGTGCTGTGCCTGCCCCGATTAGATCAATGGCTATGTGGCCTGCTTTTCGCAAATGTAAAAGAGCAAATTGGGGAACAAGATGTCCTACATGAAGACTCGGGCCGGTTGGATCGGTGCCTACATAAAAAGTAACAGGACCCTCATCCATCAAGGCCGATAAACCGTCAACATCGGTACATTGCTGAAAAAATCCCCTGTCTTTTAGAATCTGCAGTGCTGCGTTCATACTATGGCTCCTTGCGAATCTTCCGTTTTTTTGCAGGAAGAGTAGTGTATTGCTGTAATTCTATATTTTTTCTGCATAAACTTCAAGCATTCTGTATTTTTATGCACTCCTGTTATATTGCCGTTTCACGGAAAATAAGGGTATAATACAAGGCATGAAACATGGATTTGTACGAGTCGGCTGCTACAGCCCGGAAGTTACCGTTGCAGACTGTAAAAAGAATGCAGATGCAATTATTGAAGCTGTTAAATTTGCTTCTGAGAAAGAGATATCGCTTCTTGTATTCCCGGAACTATGTATAACAGGCTACACCTGTTCGGATTTGTTTTTACAAAAGCCGCTTCTTAACTCAGCTGTTGCGGCACTCATTGACATTGCTCAAAGAACAGCACCCTACAGTGTGTTGTTTGCAGTCGGTTTGCCTATGGTTTACAGTTCGTCAGTTTTCAACTGCGCTGCCTGGATTCACCGGGGCAGGGTACTCGCATTTATTCCAAAAACTCATATTCCAAATTATGGAGAATTTTACGAAGCCCGTCATTTTACAAGCGCCCGTGTTCTTGAAGGCCGCTGTGACTTACGTATAGATCTAGCTCCAAATTATACTGATATTCCCTTCGGTACCGATATTATTATTCAGGACAGGGTCCGCAGAAGTTTTACCCTGGCAACCGAAATTTGTGAAGATTTGTGGGTTTCTCAAAATCCTTCAATTTTACACGCTCAGGCGGGTGCTGCGGTGATTGCAAATCTTTCTGCGAGCAATGAAGTTGTCGGTAAAAAAGAATACCGCTCCCTCTTAGTGCAGTCGCAGTCCGGCCGGCTTGCCTGTGCCTACCTCTATGCTGATGCAGGACCCGGAGAATCTACCACTGATTTGATTTTTGCTTCTCATAATATTATTGCAGAGAATGGAAAAATTCTTACTGAGAGTGAGAGATTTAGAGACGGGTTTATATATACAGAAATAGATCTTGACCGCATTTGGACGGAGCGGCGAAGACAGACAACATTCACTCCGTCAAATATTGAATATACAAAAGTGTTTGTTGATTTACTCGTAGAAAAACCGTCGTTTACTTTAACCCGTCATGTCAGTACAGCGCCCTTCGTTCCGGCAGAAGACTCCGAAAGAGAAAGCCGCTGTGAAGAAATTATGAAGATGCAGTCGCATGCACTTGCAAAGCGGCTTAAACACACCGGATGCAAAACTGCTGTTGTAGGATTATCGGGCGGTTTGGATTCTACACTTGCTCTGTTGGTTGCCTATGATGCCTTTTCTATACTCGGCCTAAGTCATGACGGCTTGTATGCGGTGACGATGCCATGTTTCGGTACAACAGATAGAACCTACAATAATGCTGTAAAGCTTGCCCGTTCATTAAAAACAGGTTTTAAAGAAATAAATATTGAAAAATCTGTCCTCCGGCATTTTGACGACATAGGCCATGATAAAGACAATCATTCTGTTGTGTTTGAAAACTCCCAGGCCCGGGAACGGACACAGGTTCTCATGGATATTGCAAACCAGGTAAACGGCCTGGTGATCGGCACCGGCGATCTTTCCGAGCTTGCTTTAGGCTGGGCGACGTACAACGGGGATCATATGTCCATGTACGGAGTAAATGCTTCAATTCCTAAAACTCTTGTACGCTATCTTGTACAACACAAAGCTGCAGAGTTTGCAAGCGAGGGCAGTGAGCGGGAACCATCAATTTCTGAAACCCTCACTGATATTTTAGACACTCCGGTGAGCCCCGAACTTTTACCGCCTGTTGACGGAAAAATTGCACAAAAAACAGAGGAAATAGTCGGCCCGTATGAGCTTCATGACTTTTTCCTGTACTACATAGTCCGCTGGGGCTACACACCCGGAAAAATTCTATACCTTGCAGAGCAGGCTTTTAAGAGTGACGCAAAGAATGCGCCGTATTCCAGAAAAGAGATTATCAGCTGGTTAAAGAACTTTTATACAAGGTTTTTTGCTCAGCAGTTTAAGAGGTCCTGCCTTCCAGACGGGGCTAAGGTCGGTACCGTTTCGCTTTCGCCGCGTGGAGACTGGAGAATGCCCAGTGATGCATCCGCCTCCCTGTGGCTCAGCGAACTTGATAAACTCAGCTGAATTTAGCGGTATGTATTCATAAAAGTAATTACTGATTGAGCGAATTTTTCTCCTTCTTCTATCATGGGCGAATGAGCAGAGTTTTCAAAAATGACTATGCTTTTGTGTTCATCTGGAGTTCCGAGGGCGTCATAGGCATCCTGTGCAAGCTCTACTGGAAGAATTCCGTCATGTGCTCCCCACAGAATGAGAGTGGGAATTGTTATAGATGTCATTTCGCCGTTGAGTTTGTTATACCAGATTTCCCATAGTGCATTAACAGGACGCAGCTGTGCTAGTATGTTTCCAGGAAAGGTTGCAGGAGATAGGAAAATATATGGACCCATATGTATGTTGTTGTTTTTTTCATCATGAGTATAGCCGTGTGCTTTGGTAACATAGGCGCAATGAGTATTAATAACAGCAAGCTCATGGGTAATTACAGGTGTTTTCTCATACCATGCAAGGGCTTCTGTCCAATATTTGCCGGACTGGGTCTTTGCATACCGTATAACCCATTCTCTTGAATACTTTAAACCGTCAACTAGATTGTGTCCTCCGTCAACTTCAATCCATCCTTTAATCTTTGCCTGATGAGAAGGATCTATAACATACGCTGTTCCAAGGCATCCGCCCCAGCTGTGTCCCAGAATAAAAAACGAAGAAAAACTATATAAAGATTGTACTGCATCGAGGACTGCATCGGTGTCTTCGACATATTGATCTACCGTAAGGGTTTCATCCAGTGCATTACCTTGCGCAGAACCTGAAGATCTTTGATCCCAATAGATAAGTGCATAGTTCTCTTCTAAAGTTTGGAATGAAGGTATAGCCGCATAAACCATGGAATCCCCTCCAGGACCCCCGTGTATTACCATGAGAGCAGTATTGGATTCAAGATTTCCTTTAATATAGACAGGAAGATCGGCACCCCTGCTTCGTACAAAGATCATTGTCCCGTCTGAGTACGGGTTATCGCAGGAAACAAAGATGAACAGGATAAGCAAAAATATAAAAAAAGTTTTTTTCATAACATAAGTCCTTTCTAACTTGTAATGGTATAGTTCACTTGAAATGTGAAGTTCCGGCATTTATAGACGGTATAAACAGCTTAGCGATACGAAAACCCGGGGAAGCATGTAGGTATTAAACGGATATTCTCCAAAAATACCTGTAGAGAGACTTACCGCAAGGGGAATAGAAGTCTTTTGCCAGAATTTATAGCCTGCGCCGAGAGAGAATGAGGGCATAAAGTTAGGACTGCCACTGTTGCTTACTTCCGCTGCTTTTCCGTCAACTACTTCATAGACTTTCCCATCCGGTATCATGTGAAGATAGCCGGCTCCAAGAGCAGCATCGAGGAAAAAACCCGATGAAAAAGTCCTTTGAACTCTGATTAAGGGTTGAATAAACAGGCCATGGCTGTTCAGGCGGTGGTAGTAATAGCCTGTTTGAAGACCCGCTGCAATATCAGTTTTTCCGCTGCTGAACAATGTTACATCTGTTCCTGCAATAAGACCGGGATGAGAGATGAGTTCTCCAAAATAACCTGAATAAAGAACCAGAGTAAGAGGTTTTTTGTCCTTTTTGCTTTCTGCTTCAAGTTCTTGAGAAAAGAGAGCTGCAGAAGTAAAAAGAACACATAGGATGAGGAATACTTGTTTTTTCAAGAAAATTGCCCCCGCAATAAAAAATTACATAGTT
>JAKJFV010000018.1 GCA_022704725.1 Spirochaetota bacterium | reverse complement strand
TTTCCTTAAATTACAAGAATATAGTGGCTGTACGCATTTATGATTGTTGTTTGCTCAAATTTTGAAACTCTGGCATCTTGTAGATCATACAGGTGTATATGTCCATGAACAAGATACAAAGGTTTGAATTTTTTAACAAACCAAATATAAGATTTAAACCCTCTATGGCATGGATCATCTTTATCATGAATTCCCAAAGGAGGGGCATGTGTCAAAAAAATATCAAGATAACGGCCGTACCGTATCTTATTAATAAGAAGACGGGGAATCATCTTTACCAGGTTAAAAAACATCTGGCGGTCAGTATATTGATTTTGACCGTTATTGTAACGTAAGGAGCCTGATGCTCCAGCAATAAGCAGGTTTTTTTCTTTAAGCACTTTAAAACCTGCATAAGCTGCACCATGGCAATGAGTTGCCATTCCTACATCTGATCGTTCTGTTCTCTGATGAGAGACACCGTGAAATCGGAGAAATTCTTTCAGGTTATGATTTCCAAAAATGAAGAAAGCGGGTTTGTTAAGCGATGAAACAACAAAGTCTACATATTCCATCGGTAGATCCCCTGCACTTAGAATAACATCAATATCTGCGAACCGTTCCTTTATTGCGCTGCTGTATACTAAGGGATCAATCTGATCAGAAATACATAAGATTTTCATATAATGCCTGTTAAAAACTTATTTTTGAAAGAAGCTGATCCAGTTTGTCTTTGCCGACTAATTCAAAGGGCCTGTTCTCTGCAAATTCAATAGTGGCTCTGGTAAATCCCGAACTTGTAAAAACTACACATTTGAAATAGTTCTGCTTTTTCATCTCTTCAAGCTGCTGTCTTAATAAGGTATCCTCTATTAGATCCGGTTCTCTATAAAAAATCATGACAAACACCTGCTGTCTCACATTCTGCCAATTTTCCGCTTTAGATTCTGTGGCAATAAATTTGCACCCGTATTTTTTAATTTGAATGTCGCGCGGTTCCATTTTGTATGCCGACAAAGCAAGTTTTTTGCATATTTCTATGAATAAATCGGTATTGCTCGTTAAAAATTCTTTCATATTATCATTAGCTTGAAGATCCCTGTACTGTGCAAGTTTAGCCGGTACATCACGGAAAGTATGATTCTGATGATAGATTTTTTCCCACTGCTGCAGTGCTAATTCAATTTTGCGTTCTTTTTCATAACAGAGTGCAAGAAAATAGCGGGCATATAATGTTTCCTGACCGCTGTCATCCGAAGCTGCGGCTACTGCTCGGTCAAATTCGATAATCGCCTTATCTATTGCATTGGCAGCCATGTAGCAGGATCCGCGTTCAATAAGTGCTCTCTGCTTAAATTCCGGATCTCTCAATGCCTTTTCAAATGCATTAATAGCCCCCGGATAATCTTTCCCCTCTTTAAGAATCTTTCCTAAGTAGTAATATGAAGAATATGTTTCCGGGCTTAACGCTATTGCAAGATCTATTTCCTTTTTTGCTTCGGCAAACTGCTTTGCTCTGAACAGTAATAATCCAAGAGAGGCATGAGCCTTAACATTTCGTCTGTCAAGTTTTATTGCCTGCTGATAAAAAGAAAGAGCCTGGTCAGATTTTTGTCTGTTTTCAAATAATTTTCCTGCGTTGTAAAAGTGTTCGGAAACATTCGGCTCCAGCTTTGTAAGCAGGATGTATTCTTTTAATGCTTCCTCCGGCTGATTAAACTTATAGTAAAGCTGAGCAATTTGCCTTCTGAATTCACGTTCACTGAAAGTTTCATCAAATATTGCGGTTTGATTAACAATTTTATATTCCATAAGTGCAAGTTCAGGTTTATTATCTGCTAAATATGCTTTCCCAAGAAAGTAATGAGCCTTGAAGTCGCGGGGATTTTTCGTTATCATATTTTTAGCAAGTTTTACGGCGCTGCCGTATTTACCCTGCTTTATGAGTTTTTGTATTCCTTCAATTTTTTTTGGAGAGAGGATTGATTTAACTATTACATAGCTTAATAAACCAATAAATGCGGCCATAACTGCTATGATAATTATCTGAATTGTCGCCATTAGTCCTCCGATAAGTATAATGAAAGAGTAATATGTTTCAACGAATATGTCAAACCAATGTTTGTTGTAAACTCAATCTCAGCCAAGGAACCATTATGATACAGAAAAAACGCGGATTCATCTTATTTATAATTCTTTTCCACTTTCTTCTAATGCCGGGTATATTTGCAGATTCATTTGCCGACGCAGAGCTTTTATTCAGCAGAAATAAACCGGATGAAGCAATTGTTTTATTCGAACAAGTTCTTCAATCTGCAAATACCGATCCGTCAGTGTACAATTATCTTGGGCTGGCATATTATCAGACCGGACAGATGCAAAAGGCTCTTGAAACTTTTTTAAGCGGTACACAAAAAGATGGAACAAATAAACGCGTGCTTTATTATAACGCGGGTAATACTGCTTTTGCAATGGGTTTACTCACCGAAGCAGAGAACTACTTTTCGCTTTCTTCTATTGCAGATCCCTCCAATGCGCAGGTATTCTTAAACAGGGCTAATACCAGGGTTAAGCTTCAGAAACTGAGCGATGCCTCTGATGATTATACTAATTATCTGAGACTAAATCCTCTTTCTCCCCAGGCAGATGAAATACGCAGGCTTTTACTGCTATTGTCTGAGGAGATACAGAATAAGGAAATAGAAGAGCAAAGACTTGCACAGGAAGCCCTGCGCTTAAAAGAAGAGGAAGCACGAATAAGTCAGGAGCTTGCGCTTCAAAAAGAAGAACAGGAACGCTTAGCTGCAGAAAAAGCGGCTGCTGAAGCAGAAAGGCGGCGTCTTCTTATGGAAGAAATTGCAGCGTCTTTACAAAACACTGAATCAACAAACCTTTCAGCCGGATCTGAAGGGGTAATGGAGTATACGTATGAGTCTGAATTGGATTGATTGGAAAAAAGTACTAATAATTATTGGTATTATACTGATAACTGCAGCTGCTGTTTTTTTCCCGGTTCGCTGTTATCTTGGTACGAAAGAAGCAGTTCCTGATGAACAGATGTCTGAACGTGAAAATACGATTTTACTCACTAAAAGATATATAGAAAGAGGCGAGTATGAAAGGGCTATGAATCTTTTAGACAGTCTGCTCATAAAAAATGCACTGGACGAAGAAGCTCTTGCTATGATCGATGAAATAATTGCCCTTAAAGCTGGAGCTTCTCTTCAGGACTTTCCGCGTTATTCGCAAACAATTGATGTAAATACACAGGAATTGGAAAAAGCCCTGTCTAAAATGGAAGAAGCGCTAAGACAACAGCAGGAAGCGCAGGCATTAACAGCTCAAAAACTAAGCGAGCAGGCTGAACAGGCGTCTCTTGCCGCAAAGAAGCAGGAGGAGCTTGCTGCTGCCCAATTGCAGGAAAAAGAGGAATCAAAACGCCGCGAAGAGCTCGCTGCTGCGGAGGCAGCAAAGCAAAAAGCCTACGAAGAGGAACTTGCAAAACAGAATAAGGCGCTGCAGGAACAGATTGAGCGCGTTAATGATGAGGTTTCTCAGGGTAAGGCAAAATTGGGTATGGGCAACACAGTACAAGCTCTAGAACACTTTTCTTCGGTGCAAACTCTGCTTCCGGCAAATCAGTCTGTCTTTAATTCAAAAAAAATGTCGGAAATTGCCGCTTCATTATATGAAGCTTCTGCTACTCAGACAGATGTTCAAAAAAAGTCATCATTACAGAATGAAGCAGTTTCGTATGCAGAAAAAGCCCTTACATATAATCCGGACGATGCGGCTGCTCATTATATAATCGGCAAAAAATACAGCGATGATCGTCAGTACGATAAGGCTTTAGCAGAACTGACAAAAGCAGTACAGAATGATACGGGTAACTATATGTATTTTTATGAATTAGGGAAGGTGCAGTATTCAATGAAAAAATTCAGTGAAGCCCGTTCATCTTTTGAAAGTACCACCAAGCTGAATTCTTCATTCGAACAGGCTTTCTATAATCTTGGAATGACTCATAAAGCTCTTGACCGATCAGATGATGCATTAGCATCTTTTAGAAAGGCTGCTTCCATAAACCCATCGTATGACAGAGCGCACCTTGAAATTGCCCGTTTATTATCGAAAAAAAACGATATAACCGGTGCTCAGTCATCGTATAAGAAAGTTCTCGCACTGGATTCTACAAATGAAAATGCACTGCGTGAAATTGCATCTTTGTATGCCTTACAGAAAAATGACAGTGAGGCGGAAACTTACTATAGAAAGGCTCTGTCGTTTTCACCGAATGACGCATTAACCTCGTATAATCTTTCTACTGTTCTTTTTAACCAGAATAAAACAAGTGAAGCCTTAGAGTATGCGAAAAAGGCAGCTGATGCGCAGTCGAATAATGCCATATTTCAATATAACTACGGTCTTATGTGTGAAACATCCGGCGATATTGATTCTGCCATGATTTATTATTCGAAGACTTTGAAAATTGACCCGAAGAATGTTAAGGCAAATATAAATCTTGGAAAACTGTTTCTTGAATCCGGAGATATTGAAACAGCCTTATCATGTTTGAAGACAGCTGCATCTTTAGATAAAACCAGTTTTGAAGCAGTAAATAATCTTGCAAGCGCCTATCTTGCTAAACAGGATTATACTAATGCGGTTGCAAACTTTTTGACAGCGGTAAAAATTGATCCTAATAATCTGCTGGTAAAAATGAATTTAGGCAAAGCCTATGCAAGTTCAGAGCAGCTTGATAATGCAAAAACTATTTATCTTGAAATACTGCAGAAGGATAATAAATACTGGGATGCATATATAGAAATTGCGAAGGTTTTGACCGCTTTGAAAGATACCGCAAGCGCCGAAGGATATTTGTTAACTCTTCAAAGTAAAAACCCGTCATACAGAGAGAAAGAGGTTAATGTACTGTTATCAAATATCAGGAGCTGATATATCAGGTTCTTTTAACCCGTTCAAATAATTCTTCTTTCGTAATGATTGTCCAAACGGGTCTTCCGTGCGGACAATGAGGATCTTCCAAGCTGAGGATTTGACGAATTAGTTCGATTGCGCTTGAAGTGTCAAGGTAGTCCTTATCTTTTACAGCAGCTCTGCAGGCAGCCGATGCTGCAATAGAACGGGTAAGATCCTCGGGATTAAGTTTTTTTTCAAGAATATCTTTTTCTAAATCATTTTCATTTCCCTGCCATTGGACATTTACGCTCTTTACTTCCCAGCAGCCTTTTTCTCTTTGAGAAATGGCAAAACCTGCCTCATCTAGAGCGGAAGTAATAGAATCCAGGTAGCTGTCTTCTTCATCCGAAGAAGTTGTTATAATGTAGGGAATAAGCAGTTCCTGTTTTTTCCCCTGTGCTTGTATAAATCTGTTAAAGAGCACCCGTTCATGTCCCGCATGCTGATCGATGATGTAGAGTTTTCCGTCTTTTTCTGCAAGCAAAAACAGGGATTCAAATGATCCGAAGTAGGTAAAATCGTCTTTCTGCGGTATCCTTCCGCTTTCCGTATGTTCTATATCTGTTTTCTTATTAAAAGAGCGAAGTGATGTATTTGGGTAAAAGGAATACTCCGAGGCTTGTTTGAAATCTTTGGG
Organism: Spirochaetota bacterium; assembly: GCA_022704725.1. Lineage (GTDB taxonomy): Bacteria > Spirochaetota > Spirochaetia > Treponematales > Treponemataceae > JAAZLA01. The sequence continues at coordinate 6,963 of JAKJFV010000018.1, read as the reverse complement.
GGTTACGGATGAATATGAAAATGTTTTTTTTTCAGGCGTACTACTGCCCGGATAAAAAGAACTTTCCCTTGTAAAAAAGTCCTGTTCTACAGGAATTACAGAGTTCTGAGATAAAGAATGCTGACGGAAAAAGGACCGCAGGGTAGTGCTCACTGCATGATGTACGGGTCCAATATCTTTAAACCGAACCTCTCTTTTGGCAGGATGTATATTAAAATCAACCAAAGAAGGATCGATTTCCACAAAAACACAGCATACAGGATGAAGCGCATTTGGAAAGCAGCCTTCGCAGCCGTATTCGACAGCCTGAATTAAGCTGTACTCGTTTATTTTCCGGTTATTTACATAGATATGTATAAGTTTTCTGTCAGTCCGTGTGACCTCTGTATCTCCAATTACTATACTGATATTCCACCGGGGTTCAGAAGAGGGATCTGAGGCTGTGAGCTCAGAGAAAAGTGAATTCTGGTTTTCCAATGAAAACGCCTGTGTGAATCGCTCCTTTTTTGTCTGCCCGGCAGGGAAAAATATTTTTGCGGAATTATCTGCAAGAAGGCGGAATGCAATATCAGTGAAGGGCAGGGCTTTTTCAATGAAGGTTTGTCTGCAGAGACTGCCCTCAGATGCAGGTCTTTTTAGGAATAACCGTCGTGCTGGAAAATTTTCAAACAGACCGCTTGATTGAACTCTTGTTCCCTTTTCCAATATTGCAGGTTCGATTTCATAGTTCTGTGTAACCTCAGCATGAAGGTGCCATCCGTGTTTTTCTTCAATTCTTCGAGAAGTAATATCGAGTCTGCTCACTGCTGCGATGGAGGCAAGCGCTTCTCCCCGGAATCCAAGAGTAGAAAGTTTTAATAAATCTGTTTCATGCTCGATCTTACTTGTGGCGTGAGGTTTTGCACAGTGTTCAAGGTCTTCTTTTGATAAACCGATTCCGTCATCTGACACGCAAATATTGTCAATGCCGCCTCCGGTTATTTCTACCGTAATTGTATCGGCTCCGGCATCTATTGCATTATCCATGAGTTCCCGGACTACTGCATTCGGTCTGTCTATAACCTCGCCGGCAGCAATTTTTCGTGCAACTTCCGGTGTAAGATTCTTTACCGGCCTGATTATACCTCTGCTGCTTAAAAAAGGTTTATTCATAGTTTAATCATCATCAATAGCGGAAAAAAGATCAAGTTCAGGTTTATCCTGTACAGAGACCGGCTGATTCATGAGTATCTGTATTCTGCTTTCAATTTTATCCAAATCTTTTTCCATCGATTTTGCAAGTTTAATACCCTCTTCAAATAATTTTAGAGCATCTTCCATGGGCAGATCGCTTTTTTTTATAGAATTGTTAAGCTTTTCCAAGCGTTCAAGTCTTTTTTCGAATGATTCCATATATCCTCCCGAATTTCATTAAGTAGTAGAATTTGTTACCTGTGCAGTGATCGAACCCTTAAATGGTCTGATTACTAGAGCTGCTCCGGTATTAGTTTGTGCTGCATCTGTTATTACCCTGCCGGATTCAGCATCGGTTACAACAGAAAATCCCCGTTCTAAAATTGCCAGGGGATTAAGCGATTCCAAATTAAGAACTGCCATCTGCAGCGCCTGTCTTCTTTCACTCACAAGTGTCTTCATCGCATCAAGAAGATCTTCCTTTGCATCATCAAAACGCTGTAGAAGAGGCTGTTCAATGCTTCTAAAGCGCAGTTCTAGATTATCTGATGAAAAACTGCGTACAAGCGCCTTTGTATGTTCAAGTTTATGATTTATTGTCTGTTCAAAACTATCTACATAATTTTCAAGTGCCTGATTAATTTCATCCAATGGAGGGACTGCAAGTTCTGCTGCAGCTGACGGAGTAGGGGCTCTCACATCCGCGGCATAATCTGACAAAGCCCAGTCTATTTCATGACCCACTGCAGATATTACTGGGATTTTCGATGCTGCAATTGAGCGGACAACTTCTTCTTCAGAAAAGGGGAGTAGATCTTCAAGGGATCCGCCTCCGCGCCCGACAATAAGCACATCACAAAGATTGTGTACATTGGCAATATCGATCTGCTTCGCAATAATTTTTCCTGCGTCGCTACCCTGAACGGGACAGGGTAAAATAATAACAGAAACCTTAGGATTTCTCCGGTTAAGTATTTGAAGAACATCTCTGAGGGCTGCGCCTGTGGGGCTGGTTACGACGCCTATGCATCGCGGAAAATACGGTATATTCTGTTTTCTTTCGCTGTCAAATAATCCTTCTTCTGCAAGCGCTCTTTTTCTTTGTTCCAGCAGTTTTAATATATCGCCGCTTCCAGTTTCTTCCATGGAATCAATAACAATCTGATACGATCCCCGCTGTGCATATACCGATAATGAACCCTTTGCTCTAATCTTCATTCCGTCTTTAGGAGTAAAAGCCAGATAGCGCGACTTGCCTTTAAAAAGAACAGCCGAAATTGAAGCGTGTTCATCTTTTAAAGTAAAATAAATATGCCCTGTGCTGGACGGACGATAATTAGAAATTTCACCTTCTACGGTGATTAGAGGAAAAGAACCTTCGAGTAATTCTTTAATTATTCCTGTAAGATCAGAGACCGTAAGGGTAATGGATGAGAAGTCTTGAAAAAGTGTATTGCTCAAAGAGAGAACTCCTTACCGTATTGTAAATCCCAAAAAAATTAAGATTGGTTTTTCTCCAAATCAGATAAAATTTTTCCAAAAAAAACTGAATCAATTTTAAACTTGGTTAAGTATACTATAAAACCTGCAAGAATTGAAATAAGCGGAAGTATTAACATTGCAAGTTTCATTAACAATAGTCCCTCCTCCGTTACATCATCGGGGGTTATTGCACTATTAATTCCTGAAATCACAATAATATAACCTACAATACCGGATGCGACGGCACCTCCAAGTTTATTTATGAAGGGCTGAATAGAGAAGGTTACACCCTCATTTCTTTTTCCTAATTTCCACTGACCGTATTCAACTGTGTCGGCAAGGAACATAAGCATTAAAAGCTGAATGAATGCTTGTCCGAAAAAAATACACAAACCGCCTATGCCTATAGGAATCATATTCATAGGAGAAAAAAAGAAGATTATATAGCCGCAGATCACAAGAATTATTGAACCTGCATAAAGCTGTTTCCTTGTAAATTTTTTACTAAACAGCGGAAAAACACTTAATGCTGTAAGCTGGGCAACACCCAAAATGAGGGCAAATATGGAGTACATGCCTTCGTCCTTGTACGCATATTTAAAAAAGTACAGACCAAAACTTGTTGTTGTCATATAGCCGATCATAAAAAGGCTCATAGAAATCGCCGTGACACAAAGCTGGTCATTTTTAAAAATTGCTTTAAACATTCCAGTTAAGCTGGTTGCTTCATTTTTTTCTTTTGAGATAACCGGTGTGTCAATTTCCTTTACACCCAGGACCGTAACTGCTTGAAAAATAAGAAGAACTGCAACAATACCCATGGCGAATACCATGTAGGCGCTTCTCATACTGCCCAGAACATTACCAAGAGCGTTTGTTATAGGCACAATGGCGCTTACAACAAAAAACAGACCGATATTTGCGCAAATTCTTGCAAATGCCCCGATTTTCTCGCGTTCCTTTTGTGATGTACTCAGTGACGGCAGCATTGACCAAAAAGAAATATCATTTGTTGTAAATGCAATGCCCCATGCAACGTAAAGAACCGCAAACATGGCAATAAATTTGCTGCCTTTAAGTCCTATATCAGTAAAGAGTAAAATTGTGATTAGACCGCTTAAGAGGGATCCGAAAACAATCCAGGGTTTAAATTTGCCGAAGCGGCTTTTCGTGTTGTCAACTATGGTTCCCATAATGGGATCATTCAAAGCGTCAAATATCCGGGCTGCAAGCATTATATTTGTGGCATACAATATTGCAGCATCATCAAGTTTTAAAATATCAGACAAATAAAAGATAAGGTACATACTTACCATGGAATACACCATGTCCCGCCCTATAGTTCCTAGACCGAATGTGAAGCGGTTTCTCTTAATTATTCGCTCATGATTTATCTCCTTGAGAAGTTTCTATAATTACCGCCTCGTATGGATTCAGAGTAACGAAGCAGCTGATATCAGTATGGTTGTAATTTGAACACAGAATAGTTCCGTTTTTAATGTGTGACTGGATTACATTTGTAAGCTTTTTAGTTTTTTGGGAAAAATTGATAAGAATTATGCAGCGTTCATCTTCAAATTCTCTTTCGTAACAGAAGACATCTTTCGGCCCTGGAAGCGCGAAAAAGCTGCCTTTTAAAATGGATTTTTTCCCGCTTCTGAGAGAAAGGAGGCATTTGTAGAATGATAATATTGAATCTTTGTTTTTACTTTGGTTTTCGACGTTTATAGTTCTAAAATTGCTGTTAACACGTATCCATGGCTCGCTTTTACCCTTGGGAGAAAACCCTGCATGCTCTTGGGTATTCCACTGCATGGGAGTCCGTGCATTGTCTCTTGAAGATTTTTGTATCATTTTCCAGCGGATAGACGGCGGAAAATGCATTTTTTTTGCCAGTTCATTAACATAATGCGACTCGACATCTTTAATTTCGCTGAGATCTGAAAAATACGCATTAGTCATACCAATTTCTTCCCCTTGGTAGATAAAGGGAGTGCCGCGCAGCGTTAACAGAAGGACGGCGAGCATCTTTGCGGAAACATCATGATATTTTGTATCGTTTCCAAAACGGGAAACACTGCGGATCTGATCATGATTTTCCAGGTAATTTGCATTCCAATCAAGACAGGATTGCCACTTTGTAATTACCTTTATAAATTTACCAGGCTTAAATTTTGTTTTAAACCATTTGTTATTTATGTGATCGGTATCCATATGTTCAAACGAAAATACCATATCGAGTTCACCCCGTTCTGAAGAGCACAGGTCATGGGCCATAGCGGTGTCTACAAGAACTGTTTCTCCAACGGTGAAGCAGTCATATGCACTGAATACATCGCGTTTGAGTTCCTTCAGAATTGTGTGGCATCCATCTTGAGAAACATAGTGCTCCCGTCCTGTTAATGCGAGACGTTTTTTGCCGTCTTTAAGACTTGATTTATAAATTACATTAATTACATCACACCTGAATCCGCTGATGCCCAAGTCGAGCCAGAATTTTAGTATCTCTTTAATTTCTGCAAGAACCTTTGGATTATTGTAATTTAGATCCGGCTGTTTTCTGGAAAAGAGGTGAAGGTAGAATTCGTCTGTTAATGTATCATAGTGCCATGCAGGACCGGTAAAAAAACTGGACCAATTATTCGGCGGCTTTTGATTTTGAAGGGCATCAGAAGAATGTTTGTGATTACGCTTTCCTTTTCTCCAAATATAGTAGTCCCGGTAGGGATTGCCGGTGCTTTTGCGGCTTTCTGTAAACCAGGGGTGTTCATCTGAGGTGTGATTTATAACTAAATCCATTATAATTCGTATATCTCTTTTTTTTGCTTCGCTTATGAGTTTTTTCATATCTTTAAGCGTGCCGAATTCTTTTTGAATGTCGCGGTAGTTGCTTATGTCGTAGCCGTTGTCATCATTTGGCGAGCAGTAAACCGGAGAAAGCCACATAATGCCTATGCCGAGATCCTTTAAATAATCCAGTTTTGAAGTAATTCCCGGAATATCCCCTATGCCGTCGCCGTTGCTGTCGCAAAAACTTCTCGGGTAAATTTGATACACTGCTTTATCTTTCCACCAGGCATTCCCCTTTTGTGTCATAGCTTTTCTCCACCCGTACTAAAATTTACTTCATTTCAGTGTATATCACTGTTTTATGTTGCGCAAGCTTTTTTTTGCCGATATATGTACTATGAAAACCTGTGTTATATTATATGCCGGAAACGTGTCAGATTATGCTCTAAAAAAAGAGTTCAAAGGAAAAACAGCTTTTGATGTATCAGTTGAGTGGGCTGTTGATGTGGAAGGATCAGAAAAACTGTTTATTTTTTCTGCTGAACCTTTGGAATACAAAGTAAAATCATCTGTTCCAATTGAATTTATAATTGAGCCTTCCTGGAATACAGGGCTCCTGCTTCATCATATTGACGAATGTATGCAAAAAGGCGGGTTTGCAACTGCTGTGTATTCATGGGCTGATTGTCCATTTTTGGATCAGTCTTACACAAAGGACCTTTTAGCTATGCACCATAGGTACCGCTGTGAATATACCTTTGCAGAGGGTTTTCCCTACGGAATAACACCGGAAATTATTGACAGCGGGACTGTACGGATTCTCAAAAATCTTTGCGAAAAAAATACTCATGAAAATATTGAGAGGGAAACTTTATTTAATCTTTTAAAAACTGATATAAACTCTTTTGAAATAGAAACATATATAGCTCCCTTTGATCTTCGCTCTCTCCGTCTCAATTTCCACTGCGGTACAAAGAGAAATACCCTATTATGTGCAAGAATGTTTGAGCTGATGGAAAACGGCGGTGAAAGCTTTGAAAAGCTTTGTTACAATCTTGCTATTCTTAAAACCCTGCCGTCATACTATGCTCTTCAAATTTCGCTGCCCTGCAGTTCTTCCTGTACATATTGTCCGTACCCTGCCTTTTTACAAGAAGAGGGCAGCACGATAAGGGACAGAAAGTTTGATAATTTTATGAGTAAAGAAAAATTTTCAGAAATTATCAGTAAAGTATCAGATTTCAGTGGAGATGCCGTAATTTCATTATCTCTTTGGGGAGAGGCAATGATGCATCCTCAAATTGAGCAATTTATTGAATTAGTACTTACAAACAAGGATCTTTCACTTGTCATAGAAAGCTGCTCCTTTGAGTTTACAGAAGAACAAATTGAAAGAATAAGTACTATTGTTAAAAAAGCAGGTCCGCGGTCTAACGGCCAAAAAAGCATATACTGGATTATCAGTGTTGATGCTCATACAGAATCAATGTATACATCTCTTCATAACGATGGTTTTTC
>JAKJFV010000189.1 GCA_022704725.1 Spirochaetota bacterium | reverse complement strand
CAGAATCTGCGCGACAAGGGAAATACTGTTCTTGTCGTCGAGCACGATAAGGATGTTATTTCCATCGCAGACCATGTCATAGATGTCGGCCCTCATGCAGGAAGAGACGGCGGAAAAATCATGTTTGAGGGAAGCTATATGTCCCTTCTGGAAACTGAAACGCTTACCGGTAAGGCCATGAAGACATCATTGGATTATAAGGAAAAAGTAAGAAACCCTTCCGGTTATCTTTGTGTAGAAAACGCATCTATTCATAATCTCAAAAATATCAGTGTGGAGATTCCAACGGGAGTGATGACCGTTGTTACCGGAGTTGCCGGGAGCGGAAAGAGTTCTCTTATTTCGCACTGTTTTGCAAAAAAATATGAAGACCGTGTAGTTCGTGTCGATCAGCGACCGATTACTGCAACAAACAGATCCATGCCCGCATCCTACCTCGGATTCTTTGACAGCATTAGAAAGGTCTTTGCATCCTCTTCCGGAAAAGACATAGGCTTATTCAGTTTTAATTCAAAGGGTGCCTGTCCCTCCTGCGGAGGCAAGGGCGTCATAGTAACCGAACTTGCTTTCATGGATCCCGTCATAACACCCTGCGAAGCGTGCCGAACAACGCGCTACAATGACGAGGCATTATCAGTTTTGTATAAGGGAAAGAGCATTGTCGATGTACTAAATCTTACGGTGGACGATGCTCTGGATTTTTTTGACAGCACAGATGACAGGGGAATTATCAGTGTGTTAAAAGCGATGAAGGAAACAGGATTGTCGTACATGACACTCGGCCAGCCGCTCTCTACGCTTTCGGGCGGGGAAAGGCAGAGAATTAAACTTGCAAAGTATATCGGCAAAAAGGGAAACATACTAATTCTCGATGAGCCGACTACAGGACTTCACAGTTCTGACACCGGTAAACTTCTTTCTCTTTTTGACCGAATGGTTGACAAGGGAAATACGGTCATTATAATTGAGCATAACCTCGAGGTGGTAAAACGTGCAGACTGGGTCATCGATATAGGACCTGAAGGCGGCAGACACGGAGGGCAGGTGGTATTTGCAGGAAGGCCAAAAGCGATGAGAGATGAAGCAAAAACCCTTACCGCAGATTGTCTTAGAAAGTGTTCTTAATTTCTGCTTGACAATCGGGTTATACCATGGTTATACTAGTGGTATGAAAACTGCAATATCATTACCCGATACACTTTTCTCCGAGGCCGATACAGCTGCTAAGCGTATGGGAATTCCCCGGAGTCAGTTATTTTCACAGGCTTTAGAAGAGTATTTGGAAAAGCATAAGAGTGAGAATATTACTGACAGTTATAATCGGCTTTTTTCCGGTAATGAAACTGCTGCCGAAAAAACAGTGCCCTATGCTTCTCTTGAATCATTGCGGGAGTTAACTAAAAATGACACGTGGTGAGATTTGGATTGCAGATTTTGGTGTACCATTCGGAAGTGAAACAGGCTTTATCCGCCCTGTCATAATAGTTCAAAATAATGCAGTCAATAAAAGCAACATTAATACAACAGTTATTGTTCCCCTTACCTCAAATTTAACTTATGAAGAAGCGGCGGGAAATGTTTTCATAGATAAAAAAGAGTCCCGATTATCAAAGGACTCTGTTGCTGTAGTTTCACAATTGGGTGTTATAAATAAAAAGCGGCTTATAAAAAAAGTTCATACCCTCTCTGCATATACAATGAATTTACTGGAAGAAGGTATAAGACTGATACTGGACTTGCACTAAAAATTTAGAGTAGTTCCGCAGCGGGGTAATTCGACAACTAAAGGAAGTGCAGTTTCCAGCATCTGCATTTCGTTTTCTCCCGTGCAGTGGCAAGGATACACCTTATCTATCTTGTGTTCGCGAATGAAGTGAATTGCTGCATCCATTCTCTCATTGGAAACGCCTGCAAGATGAAAGCCCCCGATAACCGAGTGAATGTGTTTTCCTCTGGTTTCTTCTATTATATGGGTGCACATATTCATAAAGCCGCAGTGACAGCAGCCGGTAATTAACACAAGCCCCCCGGGGGTTTCTATACTGATAACAGCTTCATCTATCATGATGTCGCTCACGGTACAGTCTTTGTCGCTGTAGAGCAGGGCAGAGGGTTTTTCAGAATCATTAGTCTGCCGGATGGATTCGTAGACGGTAATTCCGTATGCCGGAAGAGAAGCGGCTTTTTTAACTAATACTTTTTGCCCGTCCGGAAGATTTCTGACAGTCTCTGCATTTTCTTCTGATAAACCGATGGTTCTGAGCTTTCCTGTTTTCATGCTGTAGTGTTCAGTAAAAATATGTTCTGAACAAATAAGTTTTGCGTTCTTATTCAAGGTATAAAACTCAGTCAGTGCATCGGTGTGATCATAGTGCCCGTGACTTAAAACCAGGGTAGAAACATCACTTAGGTTTTTCCCGAGTTCTGCAGCATTATGAAAAAGAACCCCTCTTCCTGTATCAAAGAGAACCGGCTTCATGCCCTCAAACTCAATGAGGCAGGAAAACCCGTGTTCAGAAAGCAAAGGATCGATGGCGGTGTTATCGGCGAGTATTGTAATTGACGGGCTCTGTGTAGTCATAGGAAATCTCCGGTGATAATGAATTTGAGGGCATGAAAGCAAGGCTTTCATAGCTTTTAATCATAGTTTCCTGGGTATAATTAGTCAAGTAATGGTCTATTTGCGGTAAATTTGTATAAAGCAATAAACGGCGCTTGAATTATAGAAAAATACGTAGTATAATACATAGGAGGTGTGACATGCTGGTAGAAACAGATAGAATAATTCCAATTACGAAACTGCAAAAAGAACTTACTCGGACAGTGAGAGAATTATCTGAAACAGGGGAACCTGTATATATTTTGAAGAATAATAATATGGAAGCGGTAATGGTTTCTTTTTCTGAATATGAATACTTAACAAATTTGGAAGAGATGTTCGAGTATTATGAAATTGATGAGATGCTCAAAACAAGGATAAAAAAATATAATCCTAATGAATCCGTTGAATGGGAAAAAATAAAGGATTAGTATATGGATTACAAAATTCTATTTATTCCGGATGCGGTAAAAGATTATAAAGAACTGGACGGCAGCATTAAAAAGAGTGTCGATAAAAAAATTGAGGAATTAAAAACTAATCCATTTTTGGGCGATAAGCTCGGTAACAAGTTTAATATAGACCTTACAGGTTTTTACAAAATATATGTCCATGGAAAAAAGTATAGAATAGTATACAGAATTATTACACCTGAAAAAATTGAAATACTCGAAATATGGGGAATTGGTAAAAGAGAAAAAGAAGAAATATACAGAACTATAGGAAAACGTATTAACGAAGAAGGTCTCATCTAAACCACTGCATCCCTGCAGTGTTAACTCACGACTACGGCCAGATTACTAGGCCGCTGCAAGCGGTCTGGTAATCTGGAAAAGCTCAATTACTGCTCTCCCGAGCAGCTATAATCAAGACCAGAATACAACACGCATGAAATGCGGGGTTGTAATTCTGGAAAAACTCGATATGTGCTTCGGAAAGCACATATCGAGTTTAGTGGTCACAAGCATTCTCTCCGGCTTTCAATGTGCCGTTCAAATATTCTTGTGCAAGTGTTTCTGATGCTTCGCAAGGAGCGCCTACAAAAACCGTAATGCCGTTCTGGGTAAAAAGTTCTCTTGCTCTGCTTCCCATTCCTCCTGCTATAATGTGAGTGATTCCTTTTTCATGAAGAAAGCGGGGTAGGAGTCCGGGCTCATGTGGAGGTGCTTCAATGTAGGATTTAGCTCCGAGGGTTTTTGCTTTTTCATCTGCTTCAAATACATCAAATCCTGCACAGTGGCCGAAGTGAAGATTCAGTTTTCCGTTTGCTACGGGGATTGCAATTTTCATATAATACTCCTGTCATTTTCAGTTTTATATACTGAAAAAGTTTTATTTTTTGCTTTCAATTAAAGCGTTTGCGATTGTCTCATATACTTTGGCGGTTTGGGATTCTGCAAACTTTGCGATGTAGGGAACGCCTGAGTCTCCGCTTTCTCCGAACAAGGGGTCTATAGGAATTGCCCCAAGGAAGGGGACGTCATACTTTTCTGCA
>JAKJFV010000188.1:3871-4131 GCA_022704725.1 Spirochaetota bacterium | reverse complement strand
CTCCTGCTAAAATCCATGCTTCTGCTGATGTAGTAAAGTCCGGCTTGGGTCTCCATAATACGCGGGCAACCGGAAGTTTAGGGAAGGGTTTTGGAGCTTTTACCGTGTCAACTTCATTTAGCACAAGACGGAATCTATTTCCCATGTCTACAATTGCGGTACAAAGTGCCTTTCCGGGGCGACCGTCAAAAACCAAACGTGCAGGATCTTCTTTTCCGCCTATGCCAAGCTGGTGTACTTCTATGTGTGGTTTTGCTTCC
>JAKJFV010000188.1:2073-3851 GCA_022704725.1 Spirochaetota bacterium | reverse complement strand
AGCATACGGGCTCCCAGCACCTTCATCCCTGCGGGATCGAAGTGATAGGTATAATCTTCCATGAAGGAGCATCCGCCTTTGAGACCATGTGCCATTACTTTTAGGGTTCTTACCATAGCTGCTGTTTTCCAGTCGCCTTCGCCTGCAAATCCGTATCCGTCAGCCATCATGTTTTGGCATGCTAAACCCGGAAGTTGTTTCATTCCGTGTAGATCTTGAAAGTTTGTTGTAAAAGCCTTTGCACCGGCTTTGTCTAAGAATGATCGTAAAGCTTCTTCTATGCAAGCTTGTTCTCGTATATGTTCCATGGCAAAATCGGCACTTTTTTTTGCATCAAAGCTGTATCTTTCAAGGTATTGACTAACCCGTGCATCTATGGCCGCACTTGAAACTTGAGCCATGCAGGCAACAAGATCGCCAATTCCAAAGTAGGGAACCGACCATCCAAGATGCATCATTGCTTCTACCTTATCGCCGTCTGTAACAGCAACTTCTCTCATATTGTCGCCGAAACGTGCAATAACAAGATTTTTACCGTCTATGTAAGCGCTTGCAGCTCTCATCCAGACACTCATGCGGTCCTGAACTTCTTTATGAGACCAGTGTCCTGCAATTACCTTGCGTTTAATATTCATACGGGCTGTTATATGACCAAACTCTCTGTCGCCGTGGGCCGACTGATTAAGGTTCATAAAATCCATGTCCATGGTATCGTAGGGAATCTGCTCATTAAATTGTGTATTTAGATGAAGAAGGGGTTTTGCTAAAATGGAAAGTCCCCGTATCCACATTTTAGCTGGAGAAAAAGTGTGCATCCAGCATATGATGCCGGCGCATAGAGGATCTGTATTTGCTTCCTGAATTACAGAAACAATGGCGTCACTGCTTTTTACTGTAGGCTTCCAAACTACAGCAAAAGGAAGAGAACTTTTATTTAACTGATTCACTATCTGGAGTGAATCTTCTTTTACCTGACGGAGTGTTTCGTCTCCGTATAAATCCTGACTGCCGGTAATAAACCAGAAGTTCATGTTTTCAATGTTTTTCATATATCCTCCATAAAATCTAAACTCAAAACTATCAGCATTTGTTTATGTAACTTACTTTAAAACTGATAATGATTCATACGCCGTTACTGTGCTTTTTCCTCAAAAGCACCAAGGGCTTTATACTTTTCATATAGTTTATTGTATACAGCATTAACTGCCGGGTCCGGCTTGTGAACTCTGTCTATTCCAGCTGTCAGTTTTTTCTGTGCTTCAAAAACAGAACTGTATAATCCGGCTGCAACGGAAGCAAAAACTGCGGCTCCAATTGCAGGAGACTGATCGCTTGCCGTTACGTGAATTTCACGGTTTGTAACATCGGCAAGAATCTGCATTCCTATTTTGCTTTTTCGTGCAACGCCGCCTATAGCTACAACCTTTTCTATTTTTATACCGCCCTGTTCAAAGCATTCAATAATAGCGCGTGCACCAAAGGCCGCTGACTCAAGAAGTGCTTTTAAAATAGAAGGCGCATCGGTACCAAGTGTAATTCCCTGTATTGCAGCGGTGAGACTTTGATCAGCATAGGGTGTTCTTCTGCCGTTTATCCAGTCAAGTGCAACAAGAGATTGTTCACTTACCGGAATTTTTGCAGCTTCGTTTTCAAGGGCAGGAAGAATCTTCTTTTCAAAAACTTCCAGTTCATCCTCTTTCATGACTGCAAGGGTTTTATACGGCCACATGAGAAGATTCCTGAACCATCCGAAGTAATCGCCGTAGGCAGACTGTCCG
>JAKJFV010000188.1:0-2000 GCA_022704725.1 Spirochaetota bacterium | reverse complement strand
TATCGCAGGTGGAGGTTCCTATGCTTTTTACCAGTACGCCTTTTTCTGCATCTCCGCCGACTGCACCGATATGCGCATCATAGGCTCCGACGCAGACAGGAATACCTTCGCTGAGCCCTGTTTTTTGAGCCCACAAAGATGTTAAGTGTCCCTGAACTTTTTCTGTAGTCCATGTTTCTTTTCCAAGGGTTTGTGCAATGCTTGAAAGTTTTGGATCCAGGCGGTCAAGAAAATCTGAAGAAGGGTAGCCTCCCCAGCTTGCATGCCATAAGCATTTATGACCGGATGCACAGCGGCTTCTTTTAATGGCTGCAGGCCCGGTGTTTCCGCAAAGTTCAGCGGTAATCCAGTCGCAGTGTTCAACGGCTGTGTAAGCCTTATTCTTTACGCGTTCGTTTTTCCGTATGGTATGAAGTATTTTTGCCCAAAACCATTCAGAGGAATATACTCCGCCGCAGTAGGTGGTGTAGTCAATGCCTCCCCATGTTCTGCACAGTGTATTTATTTCTTCGGCTTCACTAACCGAGGTATGATCCTTCCATAAAATAAACATTGCATCGGGGTCTTCGGCAAATTCACTCTGTAATGCAAGAGGTACCCCTTTTTCATCTGCGAGTACCGGTGTTGACCCTGTTGTATCAATGCATATTCCCCGTACTTTCTTTGCACATGACGCGTCTTTTACTGCAGCTTCTGCAAGGGCTCCCTTAACAGCCTTTATCAGGCTTTCGGTGTAATCATCCGGGTGCTGGCGGAACTGATTATTTTTCGGATCGCAGAACAGCCCGTCTTTCCATCTCTCATAATAGGATACACATTGCCCCATCGATGAGCCGCCGGCTGCATCCAGAATAACAACGCGGACAGAGTCAGAGCCGAAGTCTGCTCCCAGTACATAATGTTCTCCAGGTAAAAAACTCATGGTATACCTCTCTTATAGCATACAGTATAAATTCTTTTGCTGTTTAGTGAATAAAAAAACTTACGTAAAATGGTTAATTTTTCCTGTCCTTTTTTTCTTCGATTTGAAAAATGGAAACAGTCGTAAAATAGTCTACTTTAATCGTAAAATAATACACAAAAAATCAAAAGGCTCTTGGCTTATGATAATGCCTGAACATCATTTTAGTCAAGTAAATGCCGATATAAAACGAAAATAGTTGATATAAACACATGTTGTTATTTACAAATAATTAAAAGTATGAGTATTATGAATTAAGGAGTAATCTTAAATAATGTGTAATCCAAAACAAGTAGGTACAATAGATTTTTCAGCTGCAGGTAAAAACTGCAAAGTCCTTTTAGGCGACATAAATAACGACGGCCGTATGGAAATGATAATGGTTCAAGCCGACAGCGGCATAGATGACCGCTACATACCTCATCAAGTTGAATGCATTACAGCATTTGATCTTGATGGAAACATGCTGTGGCAGAACGGTAAACCGGTAATAGAGCCGGGCAAGTTCGGTTCAGATTTTCCTGCACAGGTTCACGACATTGACGGTGATGGAAATTTGGAAGTGCTTTGTGTGATGAATAAAAAATTCCGTATCTTTGACGGCTGTTCCGGTAAAATTAAAAAGGAATTTGATCTGCCGGATGAATATGCACATGATTGTATTATTCCGGCAAATCTTTCCGGAAACAGCAATGCCCGGGACATAATTCTTAAAAACCGGTATTCAGACATGTGGGCCTTAGATAAAGATTTTAATCTGCTCTGGAAGCATACCGGCAATCTGGGACACTTTCCCTACGTGTATGATATTGACGGCGACGGTATGGATGAGGTGATGGCAGGGTATGATATGCTTGATCAAGACGGCAGCGTTTTATGGAGCTGCAAAAATTTAGAAGATCATGCCGATTGTATATGGATTGGAGATGTTAATGGAGACGGCAGGGTCGAAATTGCTGTAGGCGGCAGTGTGACAGTACTCTATGATACAAAGGGTAATGAACTCTGGCGGTATGCAGATTCAATTGAGTCTCAGCAT
>JAKJFV010000187.1 GCA_022704725.1 Spirochaetota bacterium | reverse complement strand
CATTTACAAGTTTCAGATATTGCAATTAAAAAAATCGATGTTTCACCAGACGGAAGATTAATCGCGGTATATGAGAGCGATGACTTCTCAATTCACCGAATATCAGTGTGGGACTGGAAAACAAAAACACGAAAATATGCAAAACGTTTTTCCGACACAGTCCTTTCTGTTTCCTTTTCTTATAATGGTACGTATCTAATGATAGGATTATCTTCTGCAGACGGACTTGTGTTTTTGGATGCAGAGTATGGTATTACCATGCAGCTTATAAAGGAGCAGACAAGTGTTGTGAGTCTTTGTGAGACAGGCAAAACAGAAGGCTCTGCTGTTTTATACTCAACAACAGGTACTTTACTGTATGCAAATTTATCAACAGGCAGTACAATACAAAAGTTTTCGACAGAATCTGGATTAAGTAAAACAGCATTTGCAGATCAAAACAAAAACTATTTAACCGGTATTAAAAATGGTAAAATATTTATTATATTTGCTACAACAGGAAAAACTCTTTCTTCAATTTCTGCAAAAAACCCTGTAATGATTACAGGTACAACAAACACGCATTTTACTTATATTGAAGAAGTAAGCAAGGGGACTTATGCCGTCAAGCAGGTCTCTCTGGAAAAAGGAGAATTCCAATTTAAACCGCTTGTTACAAGCATGTTTTCAGTTCCGTCGCTTCCATCCACTGTAACACCGCTTAGTTCTCAGCTCATTATCGGGGCTAAAGACGGAGCTATCTATACAGCTCCCTTTACTATTCAAACTGAAACATATGAAGCAGTAAAAGTCACCGAATCATTATATGACAGAATTCTTGATGTTGAAGTTGTCAATGCTAATTTCTATTTATTAACAAAAGATACGGTTTATAAGGCAAATATTACATCATCTGCAGAAATTGTATTTCCTAATGAAGGACATACAAACTGCACAGCCTATGACGCATCATTAATTCTTTGGTCCAAGGGTCAAAAAAACCTGTTAAAATGATCAATACAATAACAGGAGAATCAAAGGAACTTTTTAATCCGAAAATTGGTATAGAAACGTTAAGGGTTTTTGAAAACTCTCTTGTCTGTGTACTAGGAAGTACGACAGTCCTCCTTTATGACTTAGTAACAAATAAAGAAGCAACCTTATACACAGGAACCGGACTTCAGGATGCTGTTCTATATACCGATGAAATCATGTTTGTTTCAAAAACGGCAGCAACAAATCCAAAAACACCTTTAATAGAGATAAATACCAAAACGAAAGAAACAGTAATGCTTCCGGTATCCGGTGATGTTATTTTTTCTTTAGTTGTAAATAGAGATACAGCGCAGCCTGTTATCTATGGAGTCAGTGCTTCCACTAGTTTGAATTCAAAGAAAACGGAAGTATTTTCATATAATCCTGAACGAAAATCATACAGCGCAATTCTCAAATGGGAAGATGAAGACACACAGGCTTTTACAAGCGTTATAAACACAATACTTTATACGAATATAGGAAAAACTAATATCAGAAATTTAAATATCGCAACAAGAAAAAGTATAACATTGGAAAGATCCGCTTCACTTCCTGTTAAGATTAAGGGTTCAAATAACCAGCTTCTTGTGCTTAATAAGGACGGAAGTGTTTCATGGTATTACGAAACCAGCGATAAAAAAATAGCAGACTGGTGTATTACAACAGATGGTTATTGGCTTGAATTTTGAGCAGCATTTTCAAATTTAGTGTATTGAGGAATGAACACTAGATCAATTATTCCTGTAGGGCCGTTTCTTTGTTTTGCAAGAATGAGCTGTGTATCAATTGTAAGATTTTTCTGGTCTTCAGAAGAAGCAGAGGTTCTTTCTCTATGCAGAAACATTACAACATCTGCATCCTGTTCGATTGATCCAGATTCACGTAAATCTGCCAAAGACGGCTGTTTACCTTCAGAATCGCGTCTAACCTGAGATAATACCACAACAGGAATTTGAAGCTCACGGGCAAGACTCTTCAAAGACCTTGATATTTCTGCAATCTGCTCATGACGAGGTATTGAAGCATTTTCACTTGTAATGAGTGTAATATAGTCAATAAATATTATTTGAACATTATGCTGTGCTTTAATTCTTCTAGCCAAGGCACGTAAATCCAGCAATTTCATATTCGGTGTATCTACAATATAGAGAGGCGCCTCATAAATTCGTCCGGCTGCATTTTGAAGTTTTTGAAAATCATCAAGTGTTAATCTTCCTGTCCTCAAATATTCTGAACGGATCCTGGCCTCTTGTACGAGTAATCGCTGTATCAGCTGCATGTCTGACATTTCCAAAGAAAAAAAGGCAGTCGGAATTTTTTTTGTAATAGCAATGTTTTGAGCCATTGATAATGCCATTGCCGTTTTTCCAATTGACGGACGCGCCCCAAGAATAATAAGTTCTGAAGGCTGAAAACCGCTGGTCATTCTGTCGAGTTCAAAGTATCCTGTTTCAACACCTGTTATTGCGGTTTTGTTTTTATACAGATTATCAATCATTTCTATCGCACGGTTAATAAGTTCGGGCGTAGTTTTTATAGTTTGAGATGAATTGGAATCTGTTAAATTGAATATTTCTTTTTGTGCTTCTTCTAAAACGGCTCTGCTGTTTATTGTCTCATCATGAGACTGCATAACCATATTCGCAGAAAGTTTTAATAAATCCCGTCTTACAGCCTGATCAAGCACAATTTTTGCATAATACTCAACATTAGCACTTGTAGGAACAGTATCGGTAAGGGAGGTAATATACGAGGCTCCGCCGGAAGAATCCAAATCGCCTGTTGCACGTAATTCTTCAATAATTGTAAGAATATCACCACGCTGGCCCTTATTAAACAGCGAAAGAATAGCAGTAAAAACTTTTTGATTTTGTAATGAGTAAAATCTGTCGGGACGTAAATAACGAATTACAGTCCCGACAGCTTCCCAGTCAAGTAGTAAGGCTCCAAGTGTAGCTTGTTCTGCTTCTAAATTGTGAGGCGGAACCTTATCCTTCAGGGAAAAAGAAGACACTATAACCCCTCTTAATGAGCAGCTTTATTTTCTGCAGAAGCGTGTGCTTCAGCTTGTTTTCCATCTTCCTGTTTTACTACAACAACCTGAAGCTCTGCAACAGCAGATTCATATAAGCGGATGTTTACAGTATATTTACCAAGACTCTTGATTGTTAAACCGGGAACATCAATCTTTTTCCTTTCAACTTCAAATCCGTCTTTGTGAAGGGCGTCTGCGATTGTCTGACTTGTAACAGCACCGTAAAGCTTACCGTTGTTTCCAGCAGGCATGCTGATTGTTACAGTGTGTTCACTAAGCTTATCTTTCAGGCTTGCAGAATCCTTTCTTTTTGCTTCTTTTTTGGCTTCTATTTCTTCTTTTTTACCTTCAAAGTAAGATACTGTTACTTCATTGAATGGTAATGCTAAGTTTCTAGGGAAAAGATAGTTTCTAGCATAACCATTTGCTACTACCTTTACATCGCCTTCTTCGCCAAGATGTTTAACATCTGTATTAAGAATAACTTTCATTTTCGAGCTCCTATTATCTAGAGACCGTTACCAGGAGTGGGATCGGTTCTGTAAAATTGAATACCGGTAAGCCGGCATGTTGTATGTATACTTCTTATTCTGTAACAAAAGGCAGAAGACAAATTGCACGTGCTCTTTTAATTTCAAGAGCAAGACGTCTCTGATGCTTTGCACAGGTTCCAGTAATACGACGGGGAAGAATCTTTCCTCTTTCTGTTGTAAAACGGCGAAGACTGTCTGCATCCTTATAATCAATTTTTGCCTTCTGTGCGCAGAATCTGCATACTTTTTTTCTAAAAAAAGATTTACCTTTTGAACGAGGTGCTCTAACATCTGCATCCTTAATAACATCCTGCATCTGGACATCTGGTGTTGTATCAATATCTTTAACCATTTCGTCTGACATATTAAAACTCCTTAGTTTATGACACTTGTGTCTTTTTTATTCCTAAAAAGGAATATCTTCGGGGAAATTTGAATCCGCACTAAATGCAGAAGGATCATACTGATCCTGTCCTGCGTCATACCGCGGCTGATAGGATGCATTGCGGTTAGAAGCTGCCGGGTTATTTCCGTACCCCCCGCTGCTTCCTT
>JAKJFV010000186.1 GCA_022704725.1 Spirochaetota bacterium | reverse complement strand
CACAGTTATTTTAGGGGCCTATTCTTTATATTGACTATGAAAGCTGTTTATGCTATAAGTTAGGTTCATGTTGTATGCGTTTTTATGCATAAAGCACTGTTTAATGTCAAATTTTGAACTTTATTACAATACTAAAGTTCATTTGGAGGATACAAAGTGGTTAAAATCAGACTCAAGAAGCTTGGAACCAAAAAAAGACCCTACTACAGAATCGTAGTACAGGACTCACGCAAACCCCGTGACGGCACAACAATTGAAGAAATCGGCATCTATCATCCAATTGAGGGTGAAGAAAAGCAAATTTCTTTTAACGAAGAACGTGCACGCTACTGGTTAAGCGTTGGTGCTCAGCCAAGCGACACAGTCCGCAAAATCTTCAACAAGAAGAGCTTTACTGTAAAATAATTGGACAGAAGGAGTATGGGAATGGAAAAAGACCTGATCGAATACATCGCAAAATCATTGGTCAGTGATCCCAGTGCTGTTTCAGTTCAAGAAGTCGAAGGCGAACGGGGCCCTGTTATTGAGCTTCGTGTAGCAAGCGGCGATATTGGTAAAGTAATCGGAAAGTACGGCCGCATAGCTAAGGCTTTACGGACTGTATTAAGTGCGTCTGCCAGTAAAACCGGTAAGCGTTACAGCCTGGAAATACTGGACTGATGGAGCAACAGAAAGGGCAGCCCAAAAAGGCTGAGCAGTCAGAAATGATTGTTGGAATTATCCGCGGAACACATGGTTTGGCGGGTACATGTAAGGTTGAAAGTACATCCGGTGAATGTGATCATTTTTTTGACCTGACCGATGTTACTTTGAGAAAAGGCAGTATAACAAAACAGATTGAAATAGAATCTGTCGAAGGATGCGCCTCCTCTCTTTTAATTACATTTAAAGGTATTGATTCTATTGACGAAGCTTCAAAATATAGGGGCTTTGAAATAATCGTACCAAAAGACAAGGCCTGTCCTTTATTTAAGGACGAATACTATGTCGAGGATTTAAAATCCTGCTCGCTTGTGTATTATGAAAACGGCAAAAAAACGGGCAAAAAAGAACTGGCAGAGAATTCTGCACCCATTACAGCGGGTTACATTACAGACGTATTGGAAGGCGGCGCAGGCGACCTCTTAGAGGTTTCCTTAACCGAGAGTGTGGACGTTTTACTAAACAGCACAGATAAAGATGGAAACAGAATAAGCAGTAAAGACCGCAAAGTTCTTGTTCCTTTCCGCAAGGAGTTTATCGGTACGGTTGACTTAAAAAGTAAAACAGTCCAACTGATGCACCTCTGGATTCTGGAGTAAGTCCATGAAGTTCCATGTGCTGACCTTGTTCCCCGAAATACCGCGCGCTTTTTTTGAAAGCTCAATCATGGCAAAAGCGGTACAAAAAGGAATTATTGCCTACGACCTTGTGAATATCCGGGACTTTGCTCTGGATAAACATAAAACTTGTGATGACAGTCCTTACGGCGGCGGTGCCGGTATGGTAATGATGACTACACCGCTCGCCTCTGCGCTGAATTCTGTGAAACCAAAAAGAAAGCGTGTTATTTATGTAACACCTTCCGGAAAAAAGTTCACTCAGAATATGGCGTATGAATTAAGCCGGGAAAGCGATCTGGTTCTAATCTGCGGAAGATACGAAGGTATTGACCAGCGGATTATTGATTCGTATGTCGATGATGAAATTTCAATAGGAGACTATGTTTTGTCTTCCGGAGAAGTGGCTGCAACAGTAATAATTGATGCAGTATACCGTTTAATAGACGGTGTCATTGCAAGCGAATCGCTTGAAGAAGAAAGTTTTTCCGACGGGCTTCTGGAGTATCCACAGTATACGCGGCCGGAAGAGTTTTTGGAGCAGAAGGTACCCGACATCTTATTGTCCGGGCATCATAAAAATATCCGCGCATGGCGTTTAAAACAGCGCCTGGCAAAAACTCTGCGCATGAGACCCGATCTCATTGCAAAGGCGCGCGATAACGGAAAGCTTACAAAAGAAGCCGAAAAAATGATTGAGGAAATAACCCGTATAGGAGAACACTGAGATGGATTTAATCAAAACTATTGAAGAATCTCAAAAAAGAGATGATATTGAAAGTTTCAAAGTTGGAGATACTGTAAAAGTTCACTTCAAGATTGTTGAAGGAAAAAACGAACGTATTCAGATCTATGAAGGTCTTGTTATTTGTTTTAAGAACTCAGGTATTGGTAAAACATTTACTGTACGCAAAAACTCCTATGGAGTCGGCGTTGAACGTGTTTTCCCTTTTTACTCACCCCGCATTGCCAGAGTAGAAATGATTCGTCCTGGTAAGGTTCGCCGCGCAAAACTCTACTACATTCGCGATAAAATTGGAAAAGCTGCAAAAATTAAGGAACTTATTATTAAAAAAGCTGATAAAGTTTCTGAATAGAACAAAGGCCTGCTGTACAAACAGCGGGCTTTTTTTTATACTTTTACCATGCTGCAGGAACCGTCATACAACATATCTGTTGTTCAAAATTCTCTTTCGAACACACTTTTAAAAGACGGAGAATCTGTTTTTGTACGTGTTGTTGAACAAAACAAAGATGGTTCATATACAGCCTCCTTTGCCGGAAACCGCTTCATTGTCCGTTCTCTTAGCCCCCTTACAATCGGTTCTTCTTTTAAAGCCCGTCTAACATTAGAAAACTCAAGTCTAAAACTCATTCCTCTAGCAGATAATCCGCCAATTCCATCATTCAGCCAAACAGAAGCAGGCTTTTTAAGCCGTATAGGCTTAATTCCGGATGCTGTTTCACTCAGAATGATGCAGTTTTTTCAGCAACTGAATATAAAGATAAATCTCCCTCTTGCCCAAAAAGCAAGATCAATTTCATCTGCTTTTCCGGGAAAGGAGAAGGAGGCAGCAGAAGCATTTCTTTTTCTCTCAGACAGGGGTATTGAAGGTACAGAAGAACTAATAAGCCTTCTGCTTAGATATGCACATTCCGGCACAGTCTTAAACAAAAAAGAGGAGGAAATTCTCTCCTACATTAATCATAAAAAAGGGGCAAACCGCCATTGGGTTATTCTGCCCTTTTCGGACCTGAATAATCCAGCTCATACAGCCTCTAAAACCTGCAGTCTGGAAGGAGTAGTAAAGATACTCATAAATACCGAATTAAAAAAAACAGAAAAATTGGTAATAGAGTGTGATACGGCTGTAAAAAAATATTTTTTTGTGCTACAATTATATAGTTTTAGTAATATACAAACCAAAAAGGTTCTTTCTTATTGTACGCTGCCCGGGTTGACCAATGGTGAAACACGATTCTTTTCGGAGCAATTAAAAAAAATGCTAGGTGATGATATAGCAGATGAGGTCCAGTATGACCAAAGTCTGGTTGAGGACGGAATATTTTGCCGAAACCTTGAGCTTAGCTTTTTTCAAGGATCTGTATGAAAAAAACAGCCTCAGCCTTATCATACACCGAAGGATCAAAGGCTCCGCTCATCACCGCACAAGGGAAAGGCGAGTTAGCAGAAAAAATGATAGAAATTGCCAGACAGCACAATGTTCCGGTTATTGCCGAGGCGCAAACATCAGAACTTCTGTCGTTTTATGAAATTGGAGAGTATATTCCGGAAGCAGCTTATGAAATAATTGCAAAAATATTGTCTTTTGTACGGAGGGTTGAGAATGAAGAGAATAAAAAGTGAAGAGCTTTATGAAGGAATGATTTTTTCTGCACCCTTGTTTTTTGACGATGGTGTAAATATGTTTCTTGCAAAGAGAAAACCCCTTAAAAAACACCACATGGCTGCACTCCATCGCTGGAATATTCCCTTTGTCCTGACATACGGCACCCTTTATACCGATCCTTCTGTTGAGCTTTTAGATGAAGAAATTGCAGATTTGGAAGAATTTGAAGAAGTCTTAGAAGAAATTGACGAGGTTGATGGAGTCCAGATTCCGTCACACAATACCCTTCTTCAAATTGCACAAAATTTTTCATCTACAAATGAACTTATTTCCAAAAATATAACTTCTTCAGTAAAAAGACTGCAGGATGTTTTTGCAGCAATTTTGTCAAATGCGCCGGTGCCTCGATCAGAGGTAGATTCAATAGCAGAACTCATATATTCTCTCATATCACCGAACTGGATGGATGCTATCAGTTATA
>JAKJFV010000185.1 GCA_022704725.1 Spirochaetota bacterium | reverse complement strand
ATCCGCAAAAATAAATTGTGCTTCAAGAGCTGTCTCCCCGGGTGAATAAGATGACGGAAGTGTTATTGGTACAGAAAGTATAGATGAGCTGTCCGGTTTTATACTGATAAAAGAAGTTGAATCAAGAACATTTTTATTATCAATTAATACCTTGTCAAGCTGAAGAATAATCTGGGTGCTGGAA
This sequence comes from Spirochaetota bacterium, assembly GCA_022704725.1. GTDB lineage: Bacteria > Spirochaetota > Spirochaetia > Treponematales > Treponemataceae > JAAZLA01. Next base: position 3,975 of record JAKJFV010000185.1, on the reverse strand, counting down.
CTGTTTGTAATCGTTAAGGGAAGTGTAAATGAATAATGCTTTTTGCCAATATTTTGAGGACAAGAAATTACAGGCATTTGTAGTGCATTACCAATGAATCCATCCTCCTCTTCCTCTGTTATGCTGTCTAAATCTGTTTTTACGACAGAGGGTAAGCTTTCAAGTTTTGTTGCATATTCTGTGAGTGCATCTGAGTTTTGGTCAGATCCTGTGGTGTCCTGTTCTGTCTGTACACTGGAGATCTGCTGCGTTGTAGAAGGATTTGTCAAATTTCCTGCAAAATCCTTAAGGGCTGTGTTTTGAGGAAAGGGCGCCTTTATATAATAAATGTAAACACCCTGACTTACCATTGTTTGTATAGATCTTTGAATTGAATTTTCTACATCGGATGCAGCAAGCGAAAAATAGGGACTGTTTTTTGAAGGGTTAAAAATACCGTCGGAAATAATCACAAGTACTTTTTGGGTATATACATCAAGCGAAGCAATGTATTGCTGACTGTATAAAAGACCGTTTAAGAAATCGGAATAGGCGCCCAGAGGATATAATAAACTGAATCTGGAGACAATTTTCTGCACATCGTTTTGATTGGTAATTTTTTGTGAAATTTCTGAGGCAGGTTTTTCTGCAAACGATATAAGGTGAAACGTATCGCCAATACGGACAAAGTCTGCGCATAGTTCTTCAAGAACTCTTTCATTAATGTCTGTATAGTGGGGGAGCATTGTGCCTGAGGTGTCAAGAAGAACTACGATATCCGCTTTTCTATCCTGACTTGTCAGAAGAAAAACAGAAAACAACATTAGTAAAACTAAAACCAATTTTTTCATAGTCTGTGCTCCAAAAAAAAGAGGTACAGTATGATACTGCACCTCCGAGAATACCGTTTTAATTAAAAAGAAGCGGCTTCAATAGAAACTACTGTAAATTCAAAATCCCTTTCATTAATGGTAAAGTTGATTTTCTCGCCAACCTTGCCGTTAAGTATTGCATTTCCAAAAGGAGACATATAAGAAATAATCTTATTATCAGGGTCCGATTCCCACGGTCCGAGAATTGTATATTCCTCTTTTTCTCCTGTTGTATTATTCTGCAATATTACGGTTGTACCAAAAGAAATTCTTATTGTAGTAATGGTTGTCGGATCAAAAATTTGAGCCCGTTCAATTTCATCCTGAAGCCTTGTGGCCATAACATTGAGCTGAGCCTGACGTTCTTTTGCCGCCTTATATTCGGCATTTTCTCTCAAGTCTCCCAAAGCAAGGGCTTCCCCGATTTCTTTAGAGTTTGCAGGAATATCAACAGAGGTAATATGATCAAGCTGCTGCTTTTTTGATTCGTACATCTTGCTTGTAACAATGAGACCTTTTGTAACAACTGTTTTTTCTTCTGTTCCAAAAAACTTAAAGCCCGGGTTCTTCTCAAGAATTTTATTTCTCATATTCATTTTAATTGACGGATCAAGATCTTTAACATCGTCAATAAGTGTGTACAGACGGGTTATAGTATCTACATCGCTTTTCATGAAGTAATTGAGCAGGGTGTCATTTTTGAAAAGCAGAACCTGTATTTGCCTGTTAATTTTTCTGTTTTCAGTTGTTTCACGGTGGTTTGCAATTTCGCGGTAAGTTAAGTCAATTATGTGAATAAGTGTAATAACTTGTTTTTCGTAAGAAATGTTTACTTCATTAAACCATTCCTCTTCCTGACATTCTTTAAAGAAGAAGATAACTGCTTCACGATAATCGCGGTAATTTTCAAAACAATTAACTACAAGCTGCTTTACCTTGCTGATATGGCCTTCTGCAATTAAGGCTGTAAGCATATCTCCCTGTAATACTGTTGGAAATAAACGTATGTAAACATCCGCCCAGTCGCTGAGAAGGGTTTTAATGCATGAAAGAAAATCTTTGCGCAGGAAGGTGTTTTTCGTATCCTTGAGGGCTGAATACATAGTATTAGGATTTTCAATTTCTGCAAAAAGCTGTGCGAATGTATATTGTATTCCCGGATCCAGATGAGGATGAGCTGCTGTTATTCTTCTTACAACAAGGAAGGCTGCAAGTATTTGTTCAGTTACATTACTGAATGCGCGTAAATACCCGGTAAAATACGAGAACATATCGGCAAAAAGATCTGATTCGGTGTCTGCATCTGAAGTAAACTTCATTAAAATATCAATACGGGCAAAGAATTGTTTTTGTGCTTTGAATTCATTAGAAAGTTTTTCTTCCTGAGAAATCGCTCTTTCTCTTACCGTAAACATTGATATATCATTAGGATTTACACCAAATGTAGCATCAGTTTCAAGAATTTTTCTTGCGCTGGTACTCCAGCTTGTCCACTGACCCGCTTCTAAAATGCCCGGAACTAATTCTGCCTTAACCCGCTTAAAGTCGCAGTTATTGCCGAAGCTTTTAATAATCGTTTTAAGCGCCCAGGCTTTATCTTCTTTTACTTTTTTTGCAAGAGCTTCTTTAGATTTTGTAGCTTTTAAAACCCATATATGGTCGTTTTGAAGCGGCTGAAGCGCATCAACTGCCATTTTCAGAGACATTTGACGTACACCGTACTTTTTGCCGAAATTTATTGATATTTCGTCCCCTTCAACGGTTCTTATAATACCAACGCCCCATGAGCGGTGGAAAACATAATTTTTTGCATCAAAGGCAATATGTTTCTCAAAATCTGATATTGCTTCAAAAACGTTTCTCCAGCTTTGGGTAAGGTTTGATACTCGGATGTATTCCTCAAGCTGGCTGTGCTCTGCATATTTACCGCGGAAGCAGTCAACTATTTCTTTACGGGCCCAGCTGTCTTTTTCATCTATAGTCAGAACAAGCTTTAGAATATCAATTGCGACGTTCCAGTTTTTTGCATCCTTGTAAAATACATACAACTCCTGCATAAGAAGGGCGCTTTTATCTTCGCTTATTGTTTTAGCAATTTTTCTTTGGACAAGATAGAAAAAATCAATTTCTTCCGGGATCATGCTTACAAGCTTTGTCCAAATTTCTTTAATCTGATTTACCGATTTTCTCGTAACATAGCGAAGCAGCGCCTTTTTAAAGTAATCAACAGCATCATCCCCGAGCCCTTCTTTTTCATAATGCTCAGCAAGAATTTTTGCCATGTCTGCTTCTTCAAAATCTATGCGGACAATAGTCTCGTAAATTGACCATATTTTTTCGTTATTATCATCTTTATAACAGTCTGCAAGTGTTCTTAAGGCAAATTTATTTGTTTCATCTTCGACAAGAATACTCTCGCATAAAAAAATGACAATGTTGTTCTTATGATTATCAAGAAAAATTGTAATAAGATTTACAAGGGCAGAGTTATCTAATGCTTTGAGTTTAAGACCGAGCATTCCAGAAAGATACAAAGCAATAATACTGTTCTTCGTGTGTGTTAAATGTTCATCACAAACAGCCTTAACTTCTTGTATGCAGTTTTCTTCACGTGCTTTTGCAAGGGTTGCAGCTAACTCCAAAAAATTATTTTTGGTATAGTTGGAGATGGTTGCACGTGTCCATTTCTCTTCATTGAGCATTTCCTGTACAGATGTTACGAGCTCTTCAGACATAAAGGGTTACTCCTGTATTGGCTTAGACTGTATATTTCTCATAAACAGAACTATCCAATATTTTAATTTTCAACAATACTTCATTAATTTTTGAACGATTTTCATTAACTGCTATGTAATGATCGATCAGCCAAAAGTAATGATTAATTAAACGCGGTATAAGGTCTTCACCTGTTTCCGCGGCATCTTTCAATTCATTCTCTAAAGCATAAATTGCCTGCTTTAGTTTTCCTACTTCTACAGCCCGTAATTCGCGTTTTATGGAAAGAATACCAAATAACACTCCATAAACAGGCAGCCATTCTTTGTGTACAGAAACTGGTTTTCCTGAATTTTTAACAAGATCATACAGTTTAGAAAACAGTTCCGATTCCAAAAGGTCTATATCA
>JAKJFV010000184.1 GCA_022704725.1 Spirochaetota bacterium | reverse complement strand
TGTAACAGCCGGAAGGGCTCTTCAACTTGTTGGAAGCGATGCACGCGTTCAACGGCCCGACTTTGATGTTGCAGATTTTTCTGAACTTAAAGCGCCTTATGATGAAGGCCTCATTCTTTCCAACCTTCCCTATGGAGAACGTCTAGGCGATGAAAAAGAAGCAGAAGAATTATACAAATCTATGCCCTCTCTTTTTGCAGAGTTTCCCGGCTGGGAAATGGGATTCATAACATCTCACGAATACTTTGAACAGTCTTTGGGCATGAGAGCAAATACAAAAAAAGAATTAAAAAGCGGCAACCTGGATACCATTTTTTATAGATACGACGCCGGAAGACACACAGCAAAAAAGGAACAACCATAAAATAAACCGATTTAACGAAGGGAGAATTCAATGGCTATTGTTGTAGAACATGAAAAACGAAAAAGAGAAATTCTGGAAAAATCGCTCGACATCTTTGTTGAAGAGGGTTATGAAGATGTTACGTTTCAAAAAATTGCCGACCGCTGCGGCATAACCCGGACAACCCTTTACATTTACTTTAAAAATAAACAGGAACTCTTTCTGTGGAGCATTAAACAACTTACTCAAGGCCTTGAAACCGCATTACTTGTAGTTGCAAACGATCAGAAACTTTCTTCACAAGAACAGCTTCATCAAATTTGCACAAAAATTATTGACACCTGCATGGATAATAAAAAACTTTTTAATATAATTCTTATATACCTGCTTCAGCTCCAAAAAATGGGAAAGGATCCCGGGGACAGAGTGCGTCGCAGAGTGCTAAGACTCCGCCATCTATTATCCACCATACTGATAGCCGGAATGAAAAAAGGCGAGTTTAGAAAAATAAATGTAAAAGCCGCAAACGAAATGTTTTACGGCCTTATTCAATCGACAATATTCAGACTGGCTATACTGGATCAGGAAAGCATAGAAGAACTCAATGCTTCCTTTGATCTTGCCATTGAAGGCATATTAAACCCCTCTTAAGCACTGCTTAAGTTCCTCCTAAAGAGAACTAAGTTCTTTTGCCTTAGCGCTGAGCTTTTTGTAAAGCTCAGCTTTTTTTTCTTCTTTTTCGCCTTTTTTACCTATGGTATCAATTATCAGATTAACAAAGACAGAGCCAGCAACAACGGCATAGACATGGGAGCTTAACACTTCAGCCTGTTCACCGGTGCTTATTCCAAAACCGCCTAAGATTTTTGAACCGCCCTTTCCAGCCTTCTGTAAAAATTTGACGGTTTCATCATCAATCGTTGTCTTGCTTCCGGTAATACCGGCACGTAAGGCGCAGTACATATACTCATACCCGCAGGCACTAATTCTCTCCAGTCTGATATCTGCCATGGAGGGGGCAGCAACCGGTATTTGAGCAATTCCTGCCTTTCTGCAGGCAAGTCCCAGACCTTCATCGCTGTCAAAGGGCAAATCCGGAATAATTAAACCGCTCACACCGGCTTCTTTTGAATCCTGTACAAACTGCTCAATTCCGCGTGCATACGCAAGAGACGCATAAGTCATTAAAAAAATCTGAATGCTAGGATGCTTTTTGTGAATTGACGCAATAAACTCAAAACCTTCTTTTACGGTGTATCCGTTTTCTAAAACACTTGAGCATGCTGTTTGAATTGCAGGACCGTCTGCGCTCGGATCGCTGAATGGAAGCTGAATTTCAAGAATTTGTGCGCCGCCTTCCACAAGTGCATCGCTTATACTTAGTGCAATATCAGCTGCAGGAAACCCTGCAACCTGATGCGCCATTAAAACTCGTTTCATAGGTTTTTTTCTCCTAAGGTAAATATTTTCCCGTTAATACATTATCAATTTTCTTACTTCATTATTTTTGACTGATGAATTTCCGTTCCTTCCTCAAGCCGTTCAAGTTCGCTTTTTAAAAAGGTTTTCCACTCATCGGGTCTGAATACCGGAGACGTAATAAAAATATCTTTGTCCCCGCGTCCGGACATATTTACAATAATAACATCACTTGAGTTCATTGTCGGGGCAAGTTTAAGTGCCTCTGCTCCTGCGTGCGCGCTTTCCAGAGCAAATATGAGGCCTTCGTTTCGGGCAAAGGTTTTTACCGCATCCAGCACCTCGTCATCAAGGGCGCTTGTAAACTCAAGCCGTTTTTTGTCTCCTAGATCTGCAAGCTGGGGACCAATGCCCGCATAATCAAGCCCTGCAGATATTGACCTCGTCTGTCCCACCTGACCGTCGCTGTCAAGCAGAAAGCGGCTTTTGTACCCGTGAACAATGCCCGGTTGTGCATCACCTGCCATACGGACAGCATTATTCCCCCGTCCCTCTCCGACGCCGCCCGCCTCAACCGCAATAAGGCGTACCGATTTATCGTCAAGAAACGGTTCAAAAAAACCGATTGCGTTCGATCCGCCGCCTACACAGGCGACTAAGGCCTTAACATTGAGTTTTCGTTCCTGACTCTGTTTTTTTACTTCTTTACCGACAATTGACTGAAACGTCCTTACCATGTCAGGAAAGGGAGCAGGACCTAAGGCGGAACCTATGAGGTAATGGGTGTTTGAAAAACTTGCAGCCCAATCCCGCATAGCCTCATTTATGGCATCTTTTAAAGTGCGAGACCCCGAGGTAACGGCGCGGACTTCCGCCCCGTACAATTCCATAGCCGCAACGTTCGGCTGCTGCCGGCGGACATCGATTTCTCCCATGTACACCACACACTCAAGGCCGAGTCTGGCGCATGCGGCGGCTGTAGCAAGGCCGTGCTGGCCGGCTCCTGTCTCTGCTATGATTCTTGTCTTTCCCATTTTTTTGGCAAGAAGAGCCTGAGAAACTGCATTATTTATTTTATGCGCTCCTGTATGAGCCAAGCCTTCGGCCTTAATATATATTTGAGCCCCGCCTAAATCTTTTGATGTTTTTTCTGCATACAATAAGGGAGTAGGACGACCTATAAAGTCGCGCCGCAGAATTTCCAAATCAAAAAGAAAATTTGTATCCTTTAGGGAAGCATTAAAAGCTTCTTCAAGCTCATCAAGCGGCCGCCTTAAAATCTCTGCAACATATTTACCGCCGAACGCGCCGAAAAATCCTGTAGTCGTCATCTATTCCTCCAAAGTTTCATATTATTATTACTTATTCCTGCCCAATGTTAAGCTTTGAGTCTAACCTTGTCGCAGGCATCTTCTATTTTTTCAAAAAGCTCTACCATCTTTAATCTGTCTTTTTTTCCGGCCTTAATGTCTTTCTTACCAAGTTCGTCGTCATCATCCTCTTCATCCAAAGGAGGAGCAGTTTCTTCAACACCGCTTGCAATATCAATAAGCTCTGGCCGGTATTTCAAAATAATGTCTTCCACATTTGCCGGCGTTATTCCGCCTGCAAGCCACAATTGAGTTTTACCCTTAATGCGGTCAAGCAATACTTCATCAATACGTTCTCCCGTACCACCTTCTCCGCTGGAACTGCGTGCGTCGACCAAAACTCTCGGCTGACCCCGCTCAAGAAGATCAAGAAAACATTCTACATCCTCATCATTTCCCATTTTTACTGCAGCGTAGCGCGGAATGTCCTTCCACTTTTTTTCTGCCGGAGGAGGAACAGGGCAGCCGTGAAACTGAATTTTGTCGAGAAGCCCGTCACGAATGAGCGTAAAAGCCTCCTGCGCCTCGGGCGATTCGGGATCGGTTATAACACCGGTTAGAACCGGGCGTATAAACTTTTCCTTATGAGCCCCGGCTCTTCTTTTTTCCTTTGCTAAAAGCTCTTTCACCTCAAGAAGGAAAGGCCTGTGTACACAGCGTTTGCTTTTTGCAGAAAAAATAAAACCTATCATGTCGGCACCGAGGCCTATGCAGTCTTCAACATCGTCAATATCAGTTAAGCCGCAGATTTTCACATAGGGTGCATACCCCAGAGTTTTTCTTCTGCTGCGCATAGCTGCGGCAAAAGATGTCCACATGACAGCATTCATGTCGGGTTTTGCATCCTTAAATTTGGCTACCAGAGCTGAGGCTCCGCCGGGATTCTTAGCTGCCGCTTCTCCCATAAGAAGACCATGAAAACCCATATTGCCGGCAAAGGCAGCGGCTTCTACCGTCTTAACACCGGATTCATAGATCATTAAGGAGCCCTCTTCTACATCGTAAAAAAAGCTTGAGGGGACAAGGGGAT
>JAKJFV010000183.1 GCA_022704725.1 Spirochaetota bacterium | reverse complement strand
CCGATGATATTTGCAATGAGGCTTGAAGATTTATCGTCTGAGAGCACCAGGTACATACCGATAAATGCTATCAGAATGCCGATGATGGTTGCGATTCGTACCTTATCTTTTAAGAAAACTATGGCAAAAACTGCAACGAAAATGGGAAAGGTGTTGTTAAAAAAAGTAGCACGTCCCGGTGATCCGCTGGAAATTGATACATAATAAAGCATCATTGCAAGAGAGCCGAAAAAGCCCCGTCCTATCCACGGCTTAAAATGCACGATTTTAAACGGTGTTTTTGTTGCGGCGAGCTGTACGAGTCCTATGACTAAGCCGACTGCAAAACGCGAAAACGTTGTAAAGTAGCCGTCAAATTCTTTGGACAACAGACTGATAATGAGGGCAGTTGCGGCAAAGAGTATGTTCGACACATAAATATAGCCGAGCGATGTTAGTTTTGTTTTAGGCTGATAATACATCGCGTCCGGCTACTGTCTTTGCAGAGTTATAAGTTTATCTTTTAAATAAACTAAGCGGTTTCTAAGCTCGCGGACCTGCTCCATGCTCGACATAATTTTCGACTGCATATATACGTCTGCTAGAATTCCGTCAAAGAGAAAGTCTGCGAAGGTTGCAAAGCTTGCTGTATTCATGGAAAAATCGGTCGGTATGACAACCTCTTTCAATTCCCGCTGAAGATCATGAAGAAGGTAGTTGATGCGGTTCATTATTTCGCCTGCTGAGCCGAGCTTAGAGTGCTTTATAAGGTCAACGATGAATCCGCCTCCGAGTATATCGAGAAAGCCCCAGTTTCGGGCGCTGCGGAACTTGTCTTCAGCCTGATCCACAAGGGGAATCAGCTGATCAATAATTATGAGTACGTCCTGTATTTCTTTACGGTTAATATCATTCATAGTATAAATGTACTTCTTTTTTATACTGATATCAAGCTGTCTTCATCGGTCTTTTTTATATACAAAAGGACAAAAAGTGTTATACTGTCGCAACTTTTACCGACTTTGTTTGTCTATTATATAGAACCTTCAATGAAGGTTTTCTTACTATGGTATTCATGATGTATTTTTAAACCTGGTATGCTTGTAAGAAATGAGTCAGTTTACTATAATAGAGCTTTATTACAGGGTTAAAATTAGCCTCAGAACGAGGCTTGGAGGTATAGTGTGGCAAAGGGAAGACCGGAAATATCCGTCGAAAAATGCAAGGGCTGCGGTTTATGCATAACAGCCTGTCCAAAAAAAATCTTAGAAATGTCAAAAGAAACAAATACTCAGGGTGTTCATTATCCTGTGTGCAGTAACGAAGATCAGTGTATTGCCTGTACATTTTGTGCAACAATATGTCCCGATATGGTAATCGATATTATTAAGGAAGACTAATAATGAATAAAAAAATCTTAATGAAAGGGAATGAGGCAATAGGGGAAGCTGCAATATTAGCAGGCTGCAGACACTATTTTGCCTATCCTATTACACCTCAAAATGAAATTCCTGCCTACATGGCAGAGCGTATGCCCTCGATCAACGGTACCTTTCTGCAGGCGGAAAGCGAAGTAGCGGCAATTAATATGGTTATGGGAGCCTCTGCAGGCGGCGCCCGTGTCATGACCTCTTCCTCTTCTCCGGGAATTGCGCTCAAGCAGGAAGGATTATCCTATCTTGCCGGAGCTGAACTTCCGGCTGTTGTCGTAAACATGATGAGAGGCGGGCCGGGACTCGGCAACATTGCAGGATCCCAGGGCGATTATTATCAGGCGGTGAGGGGAGGCGGCAACGGGGACTATCACACCATCGTTATAGCTCCCGGAAACGTTCAGGAACTTGCAGACCACACAGTAAAGGCGTTTGAGCTTGCCGACAAGTACCGTATGGTTGTAATGATTTTAGGCGACGGCTACCTCGGCCAGATGTCTGAACCCTTAGTGCTTCCCGAAGAAGTAAAAAATTTGCCCTCAAAAGAAAGCTGGGCTTTAACCGGCGCCAAAGGAAGAAAGGGTCGTGCCATTGCATCCCTTAAACTTGCTCCGGATGATTTATTATATAAACACAATCTTCATCTTGCACAGAAGTACGCTCAAGTATGTGATAACGAAACGATGAGCGAGGCCTATATGTGCGGTGATGCAGACGTTGTAATAGCCGCATATGGAACTTCTGCCCGTATCTGCAGAAAAGCTGTTAAGATGCTTCGAGCAGAGGGAATTAAGGTTGGCCTTTTCCGTCCGATTACCCTTTGGCCCTTCCCTAAAAAAGAGCTTAAAGACGCTGTTCTTAATGCAAAAAAAGTGCTTACGGTAGAAATGAGCATGGGGCAGATGGTTGACGATATCAGACTGAACTCAGGTAAGAACCCTGATGATGTCGATTTTTACGGAACTCCGGGAGGCTTACTTCCAAAGGTTGATGCAATTATAGAGAAGGTAAAAAGCTATGTCTAAAATATATACAAAACCAGACGCATTACGCGATGTTAAAACACATTACTGTGCCGGCTGTGGTCACGGAATTGTGCATAAATTGATTTCACAGATTATTGACGAACTAGGAATACGCGAAGAAACTCTTTTAGTTGCTCCGGTCGGCTGTTCCGTTCTCGCTTATAATTACATCGATGTTGACGGTCTCGAGGCCGCTCACGGAAGAGCCCCTGCAGTTTCTACAGGACTAAAAAGAGTGCACAAAGATAAGGTCGTTATATGTTATCAGGGTGACGGAGATCTTTTAGCAATAGGAACTGCAGAAACAATTCATGCGGCAAACAGAGGCGAACACATCACCGTAATTTTTATTAACAACGCAATCTACGGAATGACCGGAGGCCAGATGGCGCCCACGACACTCGAGGGGCAGGTTACCAAGACATCCCCCTTCGGCCGTAAGGCAGACGACGTAGGCTATCCTATCCGTGCATGCGAACTCTTAGATACTTTAGTTGCGCCTGTTTATATAGAAAGAACTGCGGTGTATGATGTAAAACACATTAATCAAACCAAGGCTGCTATTAAAAAAGCGCTTACGTATCAGAAGGAAGGAAAGGGCTACTCGTTTGTAGAAGTGCTTTCCATGTGCCCGACAAACTGGGGCGCGGATCCTGTGAAGGCCGCCGAGTGGGTTAAAACCGCTATGGAGCCGTATTATCCTGTAAAACTTTTCCGCGACATACCTGCAGGAATTGTACCCGACACAGCAGCCCCCGAGACAACATCGGCCGCACAGCGTAAAGCATAAAGGAAGGATTACATGACAAAAGAAATAATTTTTGCAGGTTTCGGCGGACAGGGTGTAATTTTAGCAGGGAAAATTCTCTGTCTTGCAGGCATGAATGACGGAAAATATGTGTCTCATATTCCCTCTTATGGAGCCGAGATGAGAGGCGGAACGGCAAACTGTTCAGTTATAGTTTCCGACGATGAGGTAGCCTCCCCGGTTATAGAAAGCCCCGATGTCGTCATAGCCCTCAATAAGCCCTCCATGATAAAGTTTGAAAAACAGCTCAAAGCAGGCGGACTTCTTATATATAATTCATCTTTAATTGATATTAAACCCTCCCGGTCTGATATTAAATCTCTTGCCCTTCCTGCAAACGATATTGCATCCGAGTGCAAAAACGACAGAGGTGCAAACATGGTAGTCCTCGGCGTTCTTGCAAAGCTCTTTCCCGAGATGGTCTCGAGTGTAAAACCGTTTGAGTATGCACTGGATGAGGCAATATCGGCACGTAATAAAAAGTTTAATCCCGTAAATATTGCAACAATAGAAACAGCGTTTAAAAAAGACTACACTATCGTGTAAGAATCAGCTGAAAGATAAGGGCCGTTCTCTTTAAGGGAACGGCTTTTTCTATGTATGAGGATTCACACTGATAAGGCAACAAATTCTGAATTTTCCCCTTTTCTTGTAAAACGAAGAGATGTACGGCCGAAGCCTTTTCATTCTGCCTTCTTTACAGGAAGCTATTTTATCATGGGACATTTTCCCTTGCGTATAGAGACTACAGCACTTTCGTTTCACTGTATTTTTTTACAAATACTAAAACTCTTGCATTTCCACTAAAGCTGTGGTAGTCTTTAAACTGCGTTATTAAAATTCTTACAAAGAGGTTTACCATGTCAGTACAAAATAGAATCGGTAATAAAGTTCGTCTTATCCGCGAAAGCAGGAAGCTCT
>JAKJFV010000182.1 GCA_022704725.1 Spirochaetota bacterium | reverse complement strand
ATATTCAGAGAAAAGTCCGTTGCGCTCTTCTTTTATCAGCCCGGCCCTCTTCAGTTTCCCGAGATGCACTGAAACCGTGGGCTGCCTGATGCCTAAAATTTCCGTTATTTCACACACGCAAAGGTTTTTCTTCTCAAGCATCTTCAATATGCGAAGCCGCTTTTCATGGCCTATGGCTTTTAAGAAATTTTCTATATTTTTCATTGTTCCACATTTTCTAAATAGCAAATTTTCTATATGATACCCCTGTCTGAATATCCTGTCAATAGCAGCGTATTTACTGTCTTTGCAGAAAACCACGGGTTTACCCATGGGTATTTACCTTTCTTATATGTTAAAATAAAGAAAAAGGAGGCTCCATGCACAAAACGCAGAAAGCGGGTTTCATAATCTCTGCCTCTGCTTTTATAGTAATAGGCGTTATATTCTTGATTGCAGGGTTGGCGGCAAACAACCTTACGTTGAAAATAATGGGGGCTGTATGGCTGCCGATGGGAATAATCAACCTGTTGTTCATCATGCACGCCATAAAAAGAGAAAAATGAATCGCCCATAAAGGCATTAACAACATAAAAGCCCGGTTGCGGATTTGTCGGCGACGAAGTTTTATTTTTCAAGCACGGGTAGAGTGCATATTGCAAATTCAGACAAATTTGTCACTTTTTATTCACTTGATGTCATTTTAGCCGTGGGATACAGGACAAATTCCAGAGTAACGGTTGATTTTTGACAGTATAACTTTTTATAGCGAGGGTGGCGGAACTGGCAGACGCGCTGGACTTAGGATCCAGTGCCGTAAGGCATGGGGGTTCGACTCCCCCCCCTCGCAATCCCTTCTCCCACAAGGCTTTCCGCCGTTTTAAACTTTTTATCGGAAGACGATTTTTCACTGCGCTGGATATTGAGGCCAGTGCGATAGGTCTGTCAGAAGAGGTCTTTTACTATATGTATCAACGAGTTAAGAGGTTTTCTCTTTTTCGCCAATTATGAAATCGTACCATTTTTTATGAAAAAGGTCGAATAGAACCGGAAAAATTTTCATGGATTTTATGCATTCTTAATCATAAAGAATTTTCTCAAGTTTTTCTATTGCTTTTTTTCGTGCGGCTTTACTCATCTGGTTCAAGTTATATAATTTCCACTGGACAGCAGGCAGGATTTCTGCATTCTTTAATTGCAAAAGTTGCCATTCCGGAGTTCCTTGTTTAAAACTCATGAGAAATTTTCTGTCATCATTGGTAAGATTCTTACGAACAGCAATAAATAAACTGTCCCGTGTTTTTTCTAAATCCTTCAACGATACAGGAATAGTTGCCATTCTTTCAAACTGGGTTTTAAAAACATCAGTCAAATCCTGTTTTTGGGGTTTCAAAAGTTCTGATATGGGTCTGTTGGTGCTTATAAGATATACAATAAGACAATTTTTTATTGAATCGGTGAAGCCTTCATTTTTTAATAAAAGCATGATGTCAAAAAAATCGCGGGGGTGTTGACGATCCAGCGCTGCACATATTTTCCCGGCATAAAGTTCATCAAAGGAGACAACAGATGTTTCAGCATATCCGAAGAGTTTTTCAACAGCCGGAGATAGTGTCATTCTAACAGGAGAAAATAATAGTCCCCGTAATACAGGCGATACTTCTATTTTAACCGTTTCAGTTTTCTGTCTCACCACCAATTTTGTTGTCTGTCCATATATGTCCGTCTGTTTAGTAACGGATAAACCTTCTATTGAATGTTTTATTTTGGATTCTATTTTCTTAAAAGACTCTGTTATTTCATAGAGCGAAGTATCCCGTTGCTTAATTGGAACATATACAAGGTCAATATCAACCGATAATCTCGGCATATCCCTTAGAAACAGGTTTATTGCCGTTCCTCCCTTCAGTGCAAAATGGTCAACCACGGAAAGATGCGGCAAAATCCTTATCAAAAGCTGTACTCTCTTAAAATACGGATTTTCTGGACCTATCATAAAATTTCTCCGGTACCGTTATTAAATACTTTTTATCTACTTTCCCGCCTTGAACAATCATTCTTTTCCCTGCTCCGAGATTTAGAGATTTGTTTTCTATCTGTTTTATCCACGGGTGGTTATAATATTCAGCCATAAACATAAATAATCGTTTAACACCGATGTGTTTACAGTTCAGCAATAACTCATTAACCATTTTTGGCCGTAATGTGGTTAAACTTTCCATAAGTTCAGCGGCAAAAGTAAAAGAAATCTCATTCCGAATTACCAGTAACATGACCTCCATGATTGCTCGCTCAGGTGTCGATATTGTCAATGGCCAATTTTTTATTGGACTTGGTCTTTTTGTTAGGCCGAATCCACTCTTTGTATCTATGAACAGGTTTTTATGGATAAATTTCAAATAGTCATCAGGAAAAACATTCTTTGCCCATGCCGGAATGTCTGAATCTGCAAAGACAAATACTTGCTTTTCTCCTTTTAATCTTAAGTAATGAGCATAACCCTGCAGGTTCAAAGCCGTTTCAGCTCCCACCTGTAGAGTTTTACCATTTACATGCTGTAATGAGGTTATGAGTCCTTGCCATGTTACTTCTGTTGTTTGTCTGCTGTAAGCTCCAGTGCCTGCGGATTTCAGCCATCCGTTTTTAACGTATTTATGTAAAAGTTGTCTGGAGTAACCCTTATTCTGCAGCCATTTGCTTGGGACTATGGCTCCTTCAGGCAATAGGAGTTGAAGTCTGTTTAATTTTTCCTTGTTTTGTATACTCATGGTTTACATTATACCAGAATATTAAACGAAAGCAATAGTCAGTTCAAGCAAGATTTCATTCATGGCTGTAAAAAATATTCAGTACATCTCAGAGGAATAGAACATTTTCCTGTTTTTCTTCAATGGCATAGCCAAGGGTTTTATAGGTTTTCATTCTTCTGCGGAACATATTTCCAAGAACAGGAACTCCGGTATCAACGTAATCATAAATTTGTATATTCTTCTTACCGGGATGTTTTCTGTAAAGTCTCCCCGCATATTGCACCAGTTTTCCTTTGAAAGAAACCGGCATGGTTATAAAAAGGGTGTCAAGGCGGGGGCTGTCAAATCCCTCACCGAGATATTTCCCTGTAGCCAGAATAGATTTTTTACTGCTGGAGGTATTTTTCAACAATTCCAGAATTCTTATTCTGTCTTTTCTCTTGACTCCACCGTGCAATACTGCAAGATGTTCCAGGTTATCTCTAAGCATGCCGGCCAGTAATTCAAGGTGCTCCCGTCTTTCTGTAAGAATAAGGGGAAATCGTCCCTGCTTAACGGCATCTATAACGTCGTTGAATATCATCCGATTCCTTTTTTCATCGTTAGCCAATAGAGTCCAGATATCATGGATACGGCTGTTCTCATCCCACTTGCAGGTAAATTCTGTTTTGCGTACAATTACGGAACAATTCATGCTCTCTTGTTTTGAGTCTTTTATCCTGCAACGTACAGGTCCGCACTGCATATTTATGATGGGCTGATGGCCGGTATAATGATAAGGTGTGGCGGTAAGTCCAAGTATATATTTTGCCTTTGAGCGGGAAAGGACGCGTTCAAAAGAAATCGCCGGGATACGATGGCATTCATCAGTTATAACAAAACCGTATTTTTCAATTGTATCGTTAACAGTCCCTTTTCTTTGAAGGCTTTGCAGCATTGCCACGTCAATTATTCCTGTATTTTGTTCCTTTCCCCCGCCTATTTGGCCGATATGCCTTTTGTCAATATCAAGGAAAGACGATAACTGCATTTGCCATTGTTCCTGAAGAGGTTTTCTGTGGACAAGAACAAGTGTGTTTGTCTTCCTTTCAGCCATCAAATAGATAGCGAGAACTGTTTTGCCGGACCCCGGGGGAGCGACAAGAATGCCTATATCATGTTTCAATATTATTTTTGCCGCATCTTCCTGTTCTTTTTCAAGCGTCCCATTGAATTTAAAGTCAACACGGTTGCCTGTTATCCGCGCATCTTTTATATTGATTTTGATACCGTATTGACTGCATAGAGAAGACAATTCGTCGAGACACCCCCTCGGTAAAACGAGATAGTCATCAATAAATTCAGAGCAGCATATCACTCTTGGAATAAGAGAAGTGGATTTCCGCAGATTCTGCAGTTTGTAAAATTGAGGATTTTGAAAAGCCGCCAACCGTCTTACCT
>JAKJFV010000181.1 GCA_022704725.1 Spirochaetota bacterium | reverse complement strand
GCATAGTTCACGCGCTCGGTCCCGGCCACCGTAAAACCGTGGTTTTTTCGCTCTACATATCGCGCCCCTCCCCCTGGTGGGAACCCCTTGCAACAGGGACAGCCCTTTCAGCCCTGCATGCAGGAAGCGCCATTGTCATTATCTTTCTTTTAAAAGGTCTTACCGGTTCAATTTCACAAAAAGCAGATGTCATTGCAAAATGGATGGAAGGGTTTTCGTATCTTTTACTCATAATCACAGCAGTCATTCTTATTATTCACAGCATTACCGATTTTTTAAGGCATCACAAAGAATTGAAAGAAGGAAAAAACTCCAGGAGAAAAACCATTTCGCTTGGAGCCTTTATTGTTTCGGGCATCTACCCATGCCCCGGTGCAGTCTTAGTACTCGTTCTCTCTTTTACACTCAATATCATTCCGCTCGGAATTCTTTCTGTAGTAAGCATGTCGCTCGGCATGAGCATTCCCATAATCGCAAGCGCCTATTTTGCATGGGCAGGGCGCGAAGGCTTATTTTACTTTTTCAAATCAAAACAAAACGCAATCGGGCTCATATCCTTCATTGCTGAAATTTCAGGCTACATCCTTCTTTTTGCCTTCTCTCTCTACATCGCATGGCCCTTTATAGCAGGATTGCTTACATGATTACCATAGATGTACCCAGATAAACACAGATACTAGGGTAAAGATTAATACCCTGTTATCAAAAAATCTATACACCTTAGTATTTCTTGTCGCTGTTCTTCACAGAACATCACTTCTTCACCAATCATTCCAACAGGAATTGCGGCCATTTGTTGTGTTAATAATAAATAATCTTGATTCTGAATTCTGATAATAGCATTTACATTTTTTATAAGCTGATTATTAAAGTTTGCCATTGGTGATAATGGAATTACCAGCCTTGTATCTATATAAGACAATAATTCTGATTGAATATCTAATAAGAAGGGATAACTTTTTTTTGTTAGAGAGTTGTTTTTATACACACAATATTGCGGCATCTAAAATGTCCTTATTTCATCACTAAAAAGCCCATACTCTTTTATTTTTTCATTATAATCTTTCATTGCTGTTTTATTTTCATTTATCCAGACTTCTTTTTTAGCTTTTTTGATTGATTCAATAAGTGCAGACTCTAAAACAGAGGAAATATTCATTTTTAGATCTTTTGCTTGATTGAGCAAATCACTATTAACTGTTAAGTTTGTTGGTTTTTTTGGTGCACTAATATCAAATAAAGTTGACAATTCATCCTCCTTTAATGCACACATTTTATGCGCATTATCTATAAAGTGTCAAGCATGATTTTTTTGATTACTATATTTCTTCTTAAAGAACAAAGTCATTCCTCGAGACACCAAAAAATCTTTCTTTCCACGCCCGTAAAAAACACAGTACTAAGCTTAAAAAAAAGTGCCCCGCGTGCGTCTTACAGTGAGGATGCCTGAACTCTTAGAATTCAGCCCAAACTGTACTTAGCGCGCAGGGCACTTTTTTTTAAAGCTATAATACTAATGCTTTTTAGTAATTTTTTACGTCTCTCATAAAATATGCCTGCGGATGATCGCAAACAGGACATTTTTCTGGCGCGGATTTTCCGTAGTGAATGTGACCGCAGTTAGCGCAAATCCATGCAATGTCTCCGTCGGCATTGAAAACCTTTTTATTTTTAATGCTTTCAAGAAGTGCGCGGTAGCGTTCTTCATGGTGCTTTTCAATTTTTGCTACAGCTTCAAATAAATAGGCAATCTTTGTAAAACCTTCTTCCTTAGCTGTTTTTGCAAAATTTGCATACATATCGGTCCATTCATAATGCTCGCCGTCTGCAGCATCTAAAAGATTTGTTTCCGTGTCTGGAACCTGTCCGTCGTGGAGAAGTTTAAACCAGATCTTTGCATGTTCTTTTTCGTTTCCTGCTGTTTCTTCAAAAAAAGCTGCTACCTGGTTAAAACCTGCTTTTTTAGCAACTGATGCATAATACGTGTATTTATTGCGGGCCTGGCTTTCACCGGCAAATGCTTCACGTAAATTAGCCTCTGTTTTTGATCCTTTTAATTCCGGCATGATAACTCCTGTAATTCCTCATAATTATGAGAATAAATAATAAAAAAATATTTGCAACGCAAACTTGTATATAGTAATAAAAAGTATCTCATACAGACAATTTTGTAATTACAATAGAACTATTGTAAATCTACGAATTATGGCAATAAAAGTCAATGCAGCCGGATTGAAAAAATCTATTTTGTGACAAATTGAGACAGTGATGCGCCCAGATCTGTCATTTTATCGTAGCTGTCTGAGCTCAGCGAATTAACCTCTGTCATTCGTGCAACAATATCATCAGTTCCGGCCTTTATTTCCTGAATTCCGGTTAAAGCTTCTGCGAAAATATCTCCCATTGTATGAACTTGTTCAGAAGTAAGACTTTGACTTGATGTAAGCTTTCCGCTAAAGTGTGTAATTTTATCTGTAAGCTGGGCAATCTGATTAGTCATAGCGGTTATATGTTTTGTCTGGGTATCTACATTTTGTATACCGGCAGTAATATCCTGAAGCGCGGTCATCATATCTTTAGCCTGTCCGCTCACCCTTAAAAATGCCTTTGCCGCTTCCTTTGAACTCATTCCGGCTTCTTTAACATTCTTGATTATTGCCATGATCGCTGTACTTATACGCTTTGAATTTTCGGTTGTCGACTCAGCAAGTGTTCTAATCTCTTCTGCAACAACTGCAAATCCTTTTCCGCTTTCCCCGGCATGAGCACTTTCGATTGCGGCATTCATAGATAATATATTAGTCTGCTCTGCAATTCCATTAATAATCGATATTACTTCACTTATTTCGTCCAGCTGCTCTGTTGTTTCGTCAAGAAGCGTATTTGCAGCAGTCATTTTCTCATCACCGTCTGCAACCAAAAACTGAATTTCCTTTGCACTCCGGGCTTTTTCTTCGGCCTGTGAGCTTATTACTTCGACAGTCTGAGCTATCTGTCCAATTGCTGTATTGCTGTCCTTAATCAGTAATGCCTGATCTTGATTATTTTCCACAAGAGTTTTTGCCGCCCCGGACATATCTGTTAATGACTTAATTGTCTGCTTTACGGCTGTATCAAGAACGTCAAACTGCTTTCTCAATGATTCAACGTTGGAGTTAATTTCATGAGTAGCGGATGCGGTCTCCGCTGCTGCAGAATTAATTGACTGTCCTTTAGTTTTAGCAACATCTGAGCTTTCCTTGACTGACTTAAAAAAGCTGTTAAAAATATCAACAGTAATGTTAAGATTACCCATCAAGTCGGCTATTTCATCATGGCCTTCTTCTTTAAGTCTATGTGTCAGATTTTTATCGGACATACTGGAAGCCATTTTCTGGGTCACAATAACGCGTCGTACAAGACGTTTGGACAAAATCATTACTGCAAAAAATACAGCAATAAGTGCAATTATCGAACTGATAATAGCAATGAGTGTAAATTGCCTGACTATAGAATCAACATACAATGAAAGATTTTGCGTCACCTCGCTATATCGCTTTTCAAAAATATTATACACCATCTGAATAACGCCCGTGATATTTGCAGCAACAGAAAGCTTATACTTTAAATACGTGGTATCTTCCATCTCCCCTATGCTGGCTATACCGGAAATGAATCCTGATTGATGGATTCTGCTTATCAGCTGGGAAGAGTATTCCAGCGCTGCAATTTCTTCATACGATCTCGACAAACTGTCCAGATGAGGGGCCAATACTCCCCATGAATTTAAAGCCTGTTCTATCAGTTCATTTGCTTCCGGGGTTAGTTTTTTTCTAACAGGATTATCCTGAATATTTTTAATACTTTCTTCTATAACGACAATTCTTTGTTCCCACTCTTTCGAAAGATTCTGAACTTCAACTCCCCTCAGCTGAACATCATCTGTATATGATATTAGGTCCTGAAAATAACTTTGATTTTCGAGCAGATCCTTCTGATACTCCATAATTGTTATAATTCCGGAAAAATTTACAAGCAGAAAGGCAACAAGTGATAGAGTAATAACAGAAACACTGACAACGAGCAAATAAAATTTAACCTTTAATTTCACAGTGAGCCTCCTGCAACTAGAGTGCTAAAATGTAATAAAATTACATGCAGAGTATACCATAGAGGTACTGCGGATGCAAA
>JAKJFV010000180.1 GCA_022704725.1 Spirochaetota bacterium | reverse complement strand
CCTTTGCAGAACCGTTAATCCGCTTTTGATCCATGTCGTAATCATGTTTAGCGAGGGCATACTCCTGCTCAGTGGCATCCATCGCCAATATTACCTGCCCTTTTTTAACAAAGTCCCCTTCCTTAACATAGACAGCGGTGACCGATCCCGACCCGGCAGCTTTTAAATCCTGTGAAGCAGCTGCAGAAACGTTCCCCGTAATTTCTATTACATTTTCAAACGTTTCTTCTCTAACAGTGTATTCAGCTGCTTGTTCAGTTTTAGGCTCAGTATTCTTGATCAACAAACAGCGATGCAGTCTCGATGTCGTATAAAAGCTGATCAATTTGGGTTATTTTAATTTGCACAAGGGCATTTTCATAATTTGCGACAGCCTGATTATAATCTGATAACGCGATTACGCCCTTTTCGTACCAGGCTTTCATATCATCTGCAAGATCTTTATACATGGCAGCCTGCTCAATGTTTTTTTCCATCTGCCAAACAAGGTCTTCTCTTGTCTTGTCCTTGTCGCTTACGGTGTTTTCAAACGAGTCTATTGAGCTCTCTATTGCAAGAATTTCCTGCTGAACAGCAAGCGCATTTTCCTGATCAGAAATAGAGGCAAGTTTTTTTTCTGAAGGAGACCAGCTGAGCGACAGACTGACTGCAGGATTTTTAATGTTTTCCACAGGAAGCTGAACTCCGGCTGAAAGATTTAAACCGTTATACTTTAAGGAAAGGCCTGTAGAAACAGTATTTGTTATTTCCCCCTCTCCCATAATCTCTTTGTAAGCCAACGCATAACCGGCGTCTGCGGTTATTGTTAGAGGAGATACAGCATCCCTTGATAATGAGTTAACATAATGAGTCCAAGTACTGCCTTCCAGCTCCTTATACTGTTCTTTTTTAAACGATGTCATTGAAACAAGAGCAGCCCGGGGCAGATCGAAATCCAGCTCAATTATCTCGAGCGAACATTTATGAGCAAAATTAAGGAGCGCCTTCTCGAATGAACGTTCCTGAACCTCTGCATCGCGGAGGGCCGTCTGACGGGAGAGTAAAGCTGTTCTGTAACGGGCGGAAGAGGAATCAAACCCCTGAGCGAGCAGAGATTCCAAATCCCGCTCCCTGCTTATAAGCGTATCCTGCTTTGAAATGAGTGTTAATTTCGCATTATAAAGACTTTTTAAAGCTGATAAAAACTCTTTTTCAATGCCTAGTTTTCTTGCTTCCAAACGGCGCTGAGCTTCTTCAAGCGAACGCTGTGCTTTAATAAGTGTTAATGACCTTTTCTCACCTGCAGACGATACAATATCAGTTTCAAAGGAAACACCTGCTCCGTTTACCGACAAAGAAGGTTTTTCCCCGTTTAACGTAATGCTCAGAGGAGAAGAAATTTTTACCTGCGAATTATTTAATGACGGCAGTGAAACAGAAGCCGAAGGGGAAACCGATACACTTGTACTGGTTTCTGCAATTTTGGCATTCATACTGCCGGACGACAGACTCCAGCTTGTTCCGTTTTGAATAAGAACCTTGCTGTAACTCAGCTCTGATTGTTCATATGAAAGAGCAAGCTCTTTAAGCTGACGATCGTTCGCTGTATAAGATTCGAGAAGCTGTTCGTATGTATTCTTATGTGTGGCAATTTCACCGGTTTTTGCTTCCTGAGCCTCTGCACCAAGAGGCAGAAGCACAAGAACCAGCAAACCTATGAACCGTAGTACTTTCATGGTACCCCCTTACTGTACTCAGTATGGTTAACAGTACGGTTTTGTCCTTGAAATAACCTTAAAATTATTATTTTTTATTTTACAAGTGCAGAAAAAAGAGCCGGAACTGCTATAAAATTTCCTATAACCCCGCCGATCGATGATAAGAAAAATACCAGTAAAACTCTGAGGATGCGGTTTTTGTATATTGTTTTTAACGATGACACATCACTGTGAAGGTTTTCCATATCTTCGACCTTGGGTTTTCGTAGAGCAGCCTGAACAAGACCGGTAAAAAGGCCGACGCCGAGTACAGGATTTAATGTTGCAATAGGCGCGCCGACAAAGCCTGCCAAAACCGCAAGCGGATGTCCCAGTGCAAGTGCTGCACCGAGAGCAGCCAGGGAACCGTTCCATAATAACCAGCGCAAAAGCATGTCGAGAGATGAAACAGCACCGCCTGTAAAAAAGCCTGCCGTAATGAGGGCTACAATGACAGCAGGGAAAATCCATCCTGCAATTTTACCGCCTATTCCGGGAGGAGGCACCTGCGAAATCTCTGAGGTATCCGTAGAAACCTGACCCGAGGCAAAACGCTCAATATGTTTTTCAACTCCAGGCAGGTGTCCTGCGCCGAGAACTGCAAGTATTTTTTTTCCTTCTGATTCCCAAATATGACTCGCCAAATACTGATCCCTTTCGTCTATGAGCACCTTTTTTACAGCCGGCAGATAGTTAGCCAGTTCGCTCATCATTGAATCCATTTCATTCGTATTTTTGAGGTTTTCTATTTCTTCTTTTGATATACTTTCTGTTTCAAAAGCGCTGGACAGTAATACTGCAAGAAGTTTGCATTTGCCCCAAAGGCTGTTCATAGCCCAGGCGCGGCGCAGTGTTGTCTGTATAGGACGGTCCACCATAACAGACGGAATACCCTTATCTTCTGCCGCCTTAACCGCAGCCTTCATTTCTTCACCCGGCTTAACACCGACATCTGATCCCATTCTTTTTTGAAAAGACGAAAGAACGAGATTCGCCATAAGAATAAAACCTTTTTTTTCTTTTAGAACCTTAACAATATCGAGGTTCTTCCATGAATCGGGGTTTTTCATGGATGCAAGCCTTTCGTTATCGAGCTCGATTGCTACACAATCGGGATGTTCCGAATCGATTGCTTTAATAACTTGATCTATACTTTCTTGTGAAACATGTGCTGTTCCAATTAAAATAATTTCACGGTCTTCAAAGGTAATTCGTTTTTCTGTTTGCGGCACTTTTTGCTCCCGGGTATTTTAAGACTTATGTATTATTCAATATCTAAAGCCCAATCATTCATCTTATATTCAAAAAACATCGGACTTGGTAAACTCTTAACTTCAATATACTGTTTTTTTGCAGAAACGTCATCACCATAAAGATCATAATACAAGCCCATATAAAAAGTGAGCTTGCCCTTAAGTGTGGAGTTTGTTACTGATACTACCTTTTTTTCTACAAGAGACGGATTAATCCCGTCATAATATAATCGCAACACGGCGTATTCTGCAGAATTCCTGTCCATGTTTCTCATGACAAGGTTCAGAAAGTCCTTATTTTCGCTCTTTTTCCCTTCCTTTATATACGTTGCAGAAATCATAAGGGGATAAGAAATATTTGCAGGATTCATCTTATATGCCTCGGAAAAAGCAGCTCTGGATTTTTCCCACTCGCCGTTATGCCAGTAAATCATTCCGAGTGATTCATAGGAGTACGGATACTCGGGCTTTACCTGCACGATCTTTGTGTAATCCGCCAGCGCTTTATCATATTGATTTCTTTCATCATACAGGGCTGCTCTGTAAATATAGGCAAGAAAATGACTGTCATTTATCTGAATAGCCTTAGTCCAGGCAGATTCGGCCTCGTCATATTTACCCTGATACCTTAAATAGTTTCCATAATCAACCCAAAAATCATAGTAGTCATGTTCAAGCTCAATGGCTTTTTCTATGTAATCGGTTGCTTTCTTATAATTTTCATCCTCTGCAGCAAGTTTTCCCAAATAAGCCCAGCCTAAGCTGTTTTGAGGATAGAGCTCTATAATTTTCGTAAAAGCCTGTTTTGAAAGTTTTAAATCGTCGGTGTAATATGAAGACTGTCCCAGGCCGAACAGAGCATCGGGATTCACAGGGTCGCTTTCAAGCCCTTTTTGGTAATATTTTTTGGCCAGAGCATAGTTTCTTCTGAGCATCTGATCATGAGCCATTTCTACATGAGCATCCGAATTTGAAGGATCTTTTTCTATTATTTTCTTTAGAAGCTCATTTTTAGCTGCTGTGTCCCCCTGAGCCTTTGCAATCATGGTATTGAGGAGCAGGACATCAATGTTGTCGGGCTGGGAATATTCCAGTTTTTTTGTAAGATTTTGTGCCGCTTCATAATTACCGGATGAAAATAGAAGTGAAGCATGAAGATAATTAACTGAAAAATCTTCCTTATATTC
>JAKJFV010000017.1 GCA_022704725.1 Spirochaetota bacterium | reverse complement strand
ACAATAAAACGCATCATTGAGAAAGAAAAACCGGATAGTCTTCTTTCAACACTGGGCGGACAAACCGGATTAACCTTATCTATGCAGCTGGCAAAAGAAGGTTTCCTTGATCAGCATAAGGTGAAACTTCTTGGTGCAAATCCCGAGACAATTGATAAAGCTGAAGACCGCCAGTTATTTAAAGACACGATGATGGAAATAGGGGAACCCTGCATTCCTTCCAAGGTTGTAACCGATCTGGAAAGCGCACTCGAGTTTGCTGCGATAATAGATTACCCCGTTATTGTACGCCCCGCATTTACTCTCGGCGGTACCGGCGGAGGCATTGCGTACAGCGAGGAAGAATTAAGAGAAACAGCAATGAACGGACTAAACCGTTCTCCCATACACCAAATTCTAGTTGAGAAATGTATATCGGGCTGGAAAGAAATTGAGTTTGAGGTAATGCGGGACGGAGCAGGTAATGTTATTACTGTGTGTTCTATGGAAAACTTTGATCCGGTCGGCGTACATACAGGCGACTCAATTGTCATAGCACCGACTGTAACGCTCTCTGATAAAGAGTATCAGATGCTACGTTCTGCTTCTCTTAATATAATATCGGCCTTAAAAATTGAAGGAGGCTGTAACTGTCAGTTTGCTCTGCATCCTGACAGTTTTGAATATGCGGTTATAGAGGTAAATCCGCGCGTATCACGATCTTCGGCCCTGGCTTCGAAAGCCACAGGCTATCCCATTGCCAAAATTGCAGCGCTTATAGCAATAGGATACAATCTTGATGAGATTCCGAATACGGTAACAAAAAAAACAAAGGCGTGTTTCGAACCGGTTCTTGATTATGTCGTTGTCAAATTTCCAAAGTGGCCTTTTGATAAATTTGTGTATGCTAAGCGAAAGCTTGGTACTCAGATGAAGGCTACGGGCGAAGTTATGGCAATTGGTACCAGCTTTGAACAGGCCTTAATGAAGGCAGTGCGCGGGCTTGAACTTTCGCTGCAGACTTTAAATTATCCTCCCTTTGAAAAAGAAAGCGATGAGAAAATTAAACAGCGCGTAGGAGAATGTACTGATCAAAGAATTTTTGCGGTGTATGAGGCTTTAAAACGGGGCTTAAGCGTTGATGAAATTTTTGATATAACAAAAATTGACCGGTGGTTTTTACATAAGCTCACTAACCTCATAGCTGTTGAAAAAAAATTGAGAAATATGAAAAACAGTGCCGATTCTTTTTCTAAAGATGATTATCTTGAAGCAAAACACAACGGATTTACCGACGCCGTTATTGAAAAACTGAGCGGTATAAAACCAGATCACATTCCTGCCTCTTACCGCATGGTAGATACCTGCGCCGGAGAGTTCAGCGCAAAGACTCCGTATTTTTACAGCGGCTGGGACGGAGAAAATGAAGCAGCATCTGTGCTTGAAGATCCTGATTATACAAAGAGCGCAAAAGGAAGAATTCTTGTTCTTGGCTCCGGTCCTATTAGAATTGGACAGGGCATAGAATTTGATTATGCTTCTGTTCAGTGCGTCTGGGCATTAAAAAAGCTCGGTTATGAAGTAATCATCATGAACAATAATCCGGAGACAGTTTCTACCGATTTTGATACAGCTGACAGGCTCTATTTTGAGCCGCTTACCGGTGAAGATGTCATGGATGTAATTGCAACAGAAAAACCCGACGGCGTAGTTGCTGCCTTCGGCGGTCAGACAGCAATAAAGCTTACAAAATACCTTGATGAACGCGGTGTAAAAATACTTGGAACGAGCGCTGATTCAATAGACCTCGCAGAAGACCGGTCCCGGTTTGAAGCATTATTGGAAAAGCTTTCCATAAAGCGCCCTCAGGGCTTAACAGTATTCACAGAAAAAGAGGCGCTCAAGGCAGCTGAATTGATAGGCTATCCTGTTCTTATAAGACCTTCCTATGTATTGGGCGGGCAAAACATGATCATCGCTTTTAATGAAAGCGATATTACTGAATACATGGGAATAATTCTTTCGCAGAATATTGAAAATCCGATACTAATAGATAAGTATCTTATGGGAACAGAAATTGAAGTTGATGCAATTTGCGACGGTGATGATATCTTAATACCTGGAATTATGGAGCATATAGAGAGAACAGGCATACATTCAGGCGATTCAATTGCGGTGTATCCGGCATTTAACCTTAACGATATTCTTATAGAAAAAATAATTGTCCAGTCAAGAAATCTTGCAAAGGCATTGGGAACGAAGGGTTTAGTTAATATTCAGTACCTTATTTATAATAATGAAATTTATATTATAGAAGTTAATCCTCGTTCTTCGAGAACCATTCCGTACATAAGCAAGGTAACCGGAGTTCCTATGGTGGAACTTGCTGTCCGTGCAATGCTTGGTGAAAAGCTCTTAAACATGGGCTGGGGTACAGGGCTGTATCCTCCTCCTCCCTATACAGCAGTAAAGGTTCCTGTTTTCAGTTTTGAAAAGCTCAGTGATGTAGATACACATTTAGGACCGGAGATGAAATCTACCGGGGAAGTACTTGGTATAGCACAGACTATAGATGAAGCACTGTATAAGGGTCTGATTGCTGCAGGATATAAAATGAAAAAATCCGGCGGCGTTCTTATAACAGTACGAAAAACTGATCAGTTTGAAATACCGGATCTTGCCCGCAAATTCTACAATATGGGTTTTAAACTCTATGCCACAGAAGGAACAGCAAAAATAATTGAAGATTTTGGTATGGAAGTAACAATTGTAGATAAAATACATGAAAATCCTAAAGAAAATATTCTTACCCTTTTAGAAAGCGGTACGGTTGATTATGTTATATCTACTTCTGCTAAAGGAAGACTTCCGACTAATGATAGTGTTAAACTGCGCAGAAAATCTGTTGAAAGGGACATTCCGTGTCTCACTTCTATTGATACAGCAAATGCCATTGCCGACAGTCTTTTAAGCAAGTTTACTGCTATGAACTGCGAGATTATTAATACCAATGCACTATTAAAATCAAAGCGGACTATTGCATTTGCAAAGATGGTTACTACCGGAAATGACTTTATAGTCTGCAATGCAATGGAGCAGGATATACCGAACCCGGAAGCTCTTGCCGTTCGTCTATGCGACAGAAAAAAAAGCATTGGTGCAGATTCTCTGGTAATAATAGGCTGTTCAGAAAAAGCAGATGCATACATGAGACTGTTTAACATAGACGGCTCCGAGGGCTTAATGGCAGGAAATGCAATACGCTGTGCTGCAAAATATTTATATGACGGAAATATTAACGGTATAAAAGATAAGCTTGATAAAGTTGAAGGTAATGATCTTTTATTGACGGTAGAAACTAAATCCGGAATTCGAAATATGAAATTGTATACACGGAATGGTAAGGTGTCATCGGTATGTGTTGATATGGGCAAGCCGGTTTTTGAACCGAATCTAATACCTGCAAAACTTACATCTGTAAAAGTTGACTCAGAATCTATTTTAACGAATGACGCTATACTGTTAGAAAAACTTCCCCGCGAAGCTATAATTAATACACCTCTTACTGTTAACAACAGCAATTATGAAGTTACTGTTCTTTCTATTGGAAATCCTCATTGTGTAGTATTCTGCGGTTTTGTAGACAAGGTTGATGTAGCGCACGTAGGCCCGCTTTTTGAAAATCATAAAGTATTTCCGAAAAGGATTAATACCGAGTTTGTCAGGGTCGTAAATAGAAACTGTCTTAAAATGAGGGTTTGGGAACGGGGCAATGGTGAAACTTTGTCGTGCGGTACCGGCGCCTGTGCAGCAGTAGCGGCAGCAGTATTAAACGGACACTGTCCGCTCAATGAGAATATCACAGTAAAGGTAAGGGGAGGGGAACTTGTTGTTTCCTACACCGGCGATACAGTTTACTTGACCGGACCTGCCGAACTTTCGTTTACCGGTCTAGCTGAAATTTAGGCAAATGAGCAAAAAATAAGCATAACCGCAGGTTATGCTTATTTTTTAAGCTTAATATAATTGAATAGGTTTCATTAAAAATATAAATATATGTAATATAAAGAAATATAATTAATATGAAGTTGGCATAATATTTGCAATGTTTAAGGTACTAACTCTAGGAGGACTACCTTAGTGCATTTTAATCAAATACCACGTCAAACAGGATTATACAATCCGCTATTTGAACACGACAGCTGCGGAACAGGCTTTATTTGCAGCATCAAGGGTGAAAAAACTCACCGTATGGTTTTGGATGCTTTGGAAATGCTTTCACGCATGACTCACCGCGGAGCAACAGGTGCAGATCCTGAATCCGGAGACGGTGCCGGTATTCTTACACAGCTGCCTCATGAATTCCTGAAAAAAACAGCTTTAGAAAAGGGAATTACGCTCGGTTCTGAAGGTTCCTACGGCTGCGGAATGCTTTTTCTTCCAAGAGATAAAGACCTTATAAAAAAAATAACATCAATTTTTGAATCCTCCTGTAATGATTACGGACTAGAAGTACTTTTGTGGCGTGATGTTCCTGTTATGGAAGAACATATTGGTATTACTGCACGCGAGTCAATGCCCCATATTGTAATGGTTTTTGCACAGATAAAAAAAAGTTTAGATTCCCAAGGACCTGAACTTAGTTCTTCTGTAGCTCTTGAACAGCGTCTTTATCTTGCCCGTAAATCTGCAGAGAAGAAATGTTCAGATATTCAAATTGAAGGTAAAAATGCTTTTTATACTGTAAGCTTTTCATCTAAAACAATTGTTTATAAAGGAATGCTCTTAGCACCGCAGGTTCAGAAGTTTTATCCGGATTTAACTGATAATGACTTTAAAACAAGTATTGCAGTTATTCATTCGCGCTATTCAACAAATACCTTTCCATCATGGGACAGGGCACAACCCTTTAGATATTTAGCTCACAATGGAGAAATTAATACACTCAAAGGAAACGCTACTTGGATGCGTTCACGTGAAGCACATCTTGAAAAAAAAGAATGGGGATCTGATCTTAGTAATGTAACTCCTGTCATTCAGGAACACGGATCTGATTCTCAAGCGCTCGACAACGTTCTGGAATTATTAGTGCAGTCAGGAAGAAGTCTTCCTCATTCTGTAAGTATGCTGGTTCCCTGCGCATGGGAGCATGATAAAGAAATTAGCGATGAAGTAAAAGATTTTTATACCTATCAAAGATGTATAATGGAAAGCTGGGACGGCCCTGCAGCCCTTGCATACACTGATGGTTCCATTGTTGCCTCCTCTCTAGACCGCAATGGTCTTCGGCCAGGGCGCTATATAATTACAAAAGATGAAAGAGTAATAATGGCATCTGAGCTTGGTGTATTAGATGTTGACCCCGATTCTGTGTCGGTGTCGGGACGGCTTGAACCCGGCCATATTCTCTTAGTAGATACTGTTAAAGGTAAAATTATTCCCGATGCAGATATTAAAAAAGAACTAGCCCAAAAAGAACCGTATAAAAAATGGCTTTCTAAGGGCTTGGAAAAAATTCATCAGCTCGATCAAGTTCAAAGTATTATACACGAGGATGAGGTTTTACGTTCTCAAGCCTACACTAGAGAAGAGCTGGAAATGATTATTCAGGTCATGGCAGAGACAGGCTTGGAGCCCATAGGTTCGATGGGTAATGATGCACCTCTTGCAGTACTTTCAGAGAAAAATGTCCCGCTGTATTCCTATTTTAGACAGCTTTTTGCACAGGTTACTAATCCTCCGATTGACCCCCTGCGCGAAGGCTGTGTCATGAGTATGGAAACGGTTATTGGGAAACCTGGACAACTTTTATCTGAAGGGAAAGAACATGCAGAGCGCCTCGTTCTTGAAAAGCCGGTACTGACCTGTGAAACTTTTTCTGTATTCTCCAGTCAAAAATCAAAGGATATTCAAAGAATAAGCATACTCTTTTCTGAGTCCGACGGTGAAGCAGGATTTATGCAGGCCTTGGAAAGAATTTGTGTTGAAGCAAAACAGGCAATTGAAAACGGTAAAAAATATTTGGTTCTCACTGATAAACATATAACTAAGGACAGCATTCCTCTTCCAGGAATTTTAGCAGCAGGTGCTGTACATCAGTATTTAACAAAACACAAAATTCGTCTTGATGCTTCATTGTTTTTAGAAAGTGCGGAGCCAAGAGAAGTGCATCACTTCTGCGTTCTCTTTGGATACGGATGCGATGCTGTCATTCCTTATGGTGCTTATAGTGCTGTAGAAAAACTTATAAGCAATGAAAAAATTTCCCATAATTTTTCAAAGGCTGTCGGAAACTATATTCATGCAATTGAACACGGCATAATGAAGGTTTTGTCAAAGATGGGTATATCTACACTCATGAGCTACAAGGGTGCTCAAATCTTTGAGGCCGTCGGTCTGGGCAGCGATATTATTGAAACATGCTTTACCGGTACTCCCTCACGTGTCGGCGGTATATCGCTTACAGAGCTTGCACAAAAAACTATAGCACTTCATAAAAGCGTGTATTCAGGAAGTGCTGAGTTTCCCCACATTTTCGAAGACGGCGGGTTTTACCGCTGGAGAAAAGAAGGCGAGGTTCATGCATGGAACCCCGAAACCATTCCTTTACTGCAGCAGTCGGTTAGAACCGGCAATTATGAACTGTATAAAAAGTATTGTGAAAAAATGGATCAATCGGCATCACATCCTGCAGGAAATGGCGCAGTAACTCTGAGGTCCTTATTCAGATTTAAAGACAGACAGAGCATACCTCTTGATCAGGTTGAAAGCGAAGAGTCAATTATGAAGCGCTTTTCTGTTGGGGCTATGAGTTTTGGTTCAATAAGCGGACAGGCCCATGAAGCAATAGCACGGGCAATGAACAGGATTGGTGGAAGAAGCAATACAGGAGAAGGAGGGGAGTCAACAGAGAGGTTTAAAAAACTTGAAAACGGGGACTCTCTTTGTTCAAAGGTTAAGCAGGTTGCTTCCGGCCGTTTCGGCGTTACAACATGGTACTTGACCAATGCAGAAGAAATACAAATAAAGATTGCACAGGGCGCAAAGCCCGGAGAAGGCGGTCAGCTTCCGGGTCATAAGGTTTCATCACTTATTGCAAAAACCCGTTATACAACCGAAGGGGTAACTCTTATTTCTCCTCCTCCTCATCATGATATTTATTCAATAGAAGATTTAGCTCAGCTCATACTGGATCTGAAGAATGTGAATCCAAAAGCAAGAATAAGTGTTAAGCTTGTTTCTGAAATGGGGGTTGGTACTGTTGCCGCAGGTGTTGCTAAAGCTCAGGCTCAGATGATCCTTATATCGGGTTCTGACGGCGGAACCGGTGCAAGTCCTCTCTCTTCAATTAAACATGCAGGTCTTCCCTGGGAGTTGGGCTTGTCGGAAACACATCAGACGCTTGTTATGAACGGACTTCGCGACAGAGTTCTTATTCAATGCGACGGCGGAATGAGAACGGGAAGAGATCTTGCAATAGCATCTTTATTAGGTGCAGATGAGTTCGGTTTTGCAACAAGCGCCTTAATAACGCTCGGCTGCACCATGCTCCGTCACTGTCACTTGAATAACTGTTCACTCGGTGTTGCTACACAGGATGAAAGATGCGCAGCACGTTTTAGCGGAAAAAGCGAGTACGTTGAAAACTTTATGAGGTTTACCGCACGTCACCTGCGTGAAATTATGGCCAGGCTAGGTTTTAGATCGCTCGATGAAATGAGAGGCCGAAGCGATCTGCTGATGCCCTGTGCTCAAAGCAGGTCAATTTCCGGACTTGATTTTTCTGCCTTATTTGAGCAAGTTCAAAATCCATTTAAATCCTATCATTTCCCGCAGGGAAATACGCTGGATCTATGTCAGGATTTTGATAAAAAACTTATTGATCTAACTAAAGATATTGTTAGTGCAGAACAAGGGGGTCAGAAAAAAATAATTCTTGACCTGCCTATTAACAACACTGACCGGGCAGCAGGAACCATGCTTTCTGGTCATATTATGAGCTGTCTCGGCGAACAGGCTCTTCCGGAAGACAGCATTACGCTCAATCTTAGCGGAACTGCCGGTCAAAGCTTCGGCGCCTGGCTTTGTAAAGGTATAACGATGAAACTATCCGGCATAGCTAATGATTATGTTGGAAAAGGACTTTTCGGCGGAACTATTGCAGTTAAAAGAGCCGGAACCGGAGCCCAAACAGCCGAACCCTACGCGCTTGCCGGAAACACGGTTTTGTACGGTGCTGTAAGCGGGGAACTGTATATAGCAGGAAGTGCAGGTGAACGCTTCTGTGTAAGAAACTCAGGAGCTCATGCGGTAGTAGAAGGAATAGGTGATCACGGCTGTGAATACATGACAGGCGGTAGTGCAGTTATTCTTGGCCCGGTCGGCCGGAATTTTGCTGCCGGTATGTCGGGCGGTATTGCATACATCTACGATCCTCAAAAAGAGTTTCATAAAAAGTTCAACAATGAATTGGCAGATTGTGAACCTTTAAATGAAAAAGATCATGAGTTTATTTCTAAGCAGCTGGATAAACACAGTTCACTTACTCAAAGTAACATTGCTCATGAAATAATAACACAATACAGCACACATAAAAAACACTTTGTTAAAGTCTTGCCGCGCGATTACCGTGCGTATCTTGTTAAGAAGGGGTTACTCTAATGAAAAACGTCTATGCATACATTGACACAAAACGTGAAAAGGTACAGTACAGGCCGCTTAAGGAGCGCATAAAAGATTATAAAGAAGTTGAGCTTCGCAGAACCGATACCCTTATTGACAGACAGGCTGGAAGGTGTATGAACTGCGGAACACCTTTTTGCCACAATAACTGCCCTCTTGGAAACTACATTCCGGAATGGAATGATCTTGCAAAAGAGGGAAAATGGAAGGAAGCATGGGAACGATTAAGTCTTACGTCTCCTTTTCCTGAATTTACAGGACGTCTTTGTCCAGCCTTATGTGAAGGCGGCTGTGTATTAGGTATTAATGATGATCCTGTTACCATAAGACAGAATGAACTGGATATTATTGAAAAAGCTTTTCAGCTCGGATACGTTAAGCCCGTTCTTCCAAAAAAACGGACGGGAAAAAATATAGCAATCATCGGTTCCGGTCCTGCTGCCTTAAGCGCAGCCCATTACCTTAATAGAAAAGGACACTGTGTGGAAGTCTTTGAACGCAGTGCCAAACCCGGCGGTTTTTTACGATACGGTATTCCCGACTTTAAACTCGACAAGTCAATCATTGACAGAAGAGTTACTATTATGAGGGAAGAAGGAATTGTGTTTACCTGCTCATCTTTGTGCTTCGGGAAAAAGAGTAGTAGTAATCGGAGGGGGCGATACCGGCAGCGACTGTGTCGGAACCGCAAACAGACAGGGCTCTTTATCGGTACATCAAATAGAAATTATGGACAAACTTCCCGAAGAACGCCCGTTAAATCAAAGCTGGCCCGAGTTTCCGCGCCTTTTTAAACACACTTCAAGTCATGAAGAAGGAGTTACCCAGGACTACTGCGTTCTCACAAAATCATTTCAAGTTAATGCTGATGGAAAACTTGAAGGCTTAAACTGTGCCAAAGTACAGTGGGACTTTTCAAGCGGAAAACCGGTAATGAAGGAAATAGACAATTCTGATTTTTTTATACAGGCAGATATGGTCATTCTTGCAATGGGTTTTACCGGTGTAGAAGACTCGAAAATGCTTAAAGATCTGGGACTGCCGCTTTCTTCCCGTTCAATTGTAGAAACCGACACTGAATATAAAACAAGTATAGAGGGAGTTTTTGCCTGCGGCGACATGAGACGGGGGCAATCGCTCATTGTTCATGCACTTACAGAGGGCAAATATACAGCTCAAGCTGTTGATCACTGGCTCATGAATAAATAAAAAATTGCGGCATGGAATTATTCTATGCCGTAATTTTCAATTTTACTGCTGAGCGTATTTCTATTTATGCCCAAAAATTCTGCTGTACGTACCTTATTGCGGTTATTGTGAAGCAGTGAAAGCTGAATAAGTTCTTTTTCAATATGCCCCATAACTTCATTCCACACAGTACCGCTCTCGCATCCTCCCTTGATTATGTTTGACAGATAGGATGAAATATGTGAATTTGAGTAGGACTCCTGCGAGTCTGCAATGCCTTGCGGAAGATGACTTGAATCAATGACGGTTTCGCGGCATAAAAGAACTGCTCTTTCGATCACATTTTCAAGCTCGCGTACATTTCCAGGCCAATAATACGACTGTAAAATACGCAGGGCGGAAGAACCGAGCGAAATTGCTTTGCGGTTATTTTCCTTTGTAAATTTTTCAATAAAAAATGATGCAAGAAAGGGAATATCGTCGAGTCTGTCCCGAAGGGGAGGAAGTTTCAGTTCGACAACATTCAGCCTGTAGAACAAATCTTCACGGAATAGTTTCTGAGCAATAAGTTTTGAAAGATCCTTGTTTGTTGCCGCTAAAATACGAATATCGACCTTTTCTTTTTTCTCACTTCCTACCGGTTCAATTTCCTTTTCCTGAATAGCGCGCAGAAGTTTTACTTGAAGTAATAGGGGCATATCTCCAATTTCATCGAGAAATAAGGTTCCTCCGTGTGCCAGTTGGAACTTTCCTTTTTTATCGTTTACCGCACCGGTAAATGCTCCCTTTTTATACCCGAATAATTCAGACTCAAGAAGATTTTCTGGAATTGCTGCACAGTTTACCGTAATGAAGGGAAGCTCGGCTCTGTGGGAAAGGCGGTGAATTTCCCGGGCAATGAGCTCCTTGCCGGTACCGCTTTCACCAAGGATTAAAATGGATGAATTAGAATCTGAAACAAGCTGTACAAGATCTAAAAGCTGCAGCATTGTTTTGTTTTTTGTTATAAGACTGCCGGAAAAATGCTTTTTTAGTTCCTGCTTAAGAGACGAGTTTTCTTCTAAGAGCCTGTTCTGCTCTCCTGAAATTCTCTGATACACCTTTATTTTTGTAAGTATAAGAGACGAAACGAGGGTCATAAATTCTTTTTCATCGTTAAGAATTTCAAAACTTTCAAATCGTTTTTCGACAGCAATGACACCTTCAATTTCACCTTCTGAACGAAAAGGAACAGCAATAAAAGATGTGGGAATATCAGCCTTGCGTTTGATTTTCATGCGGTTAAGAAAATCTTTTTCCTTAAAGATGTCGCTTATTGCAATAGCTTCTCCGCTTGCAACAACCCTGCCTATAATGCCTTCTCCAACCTTATAGATACCCCTGGACATCTCCTCGGGAGTTAAATTAAATGCTGCGTGAACTGATAATTTATCGGGTGTATCATTGTCAAATAAAACAAGCATTCCTCGAAGAATGTCAAAGTTTTCTGCTAAAAGATGCATGACCGTACTGAACACTTCGTTAATATCAAAGTGTTTTGCGACATTTTGGGAAATATCAATGAGAATATCTTTTTGTCGAATACGCAGTTCCAATGCCCTCTTGAGCTGTATTTGCTGAAGAAGCTGACCCGCATATGAACAGGCGGATGTATAGAGCTGAAAATCGGAATCGGAAAAAAAGTTTTTACGTTCTGCATCAAGGCGCAAAACACTAAAAACCTTACCCCCTTCGGAAAGGGGAAGCACCATCTGAGATCCAAATTCCTTTGAAAGAGGTATATAATCAGGATCAAGGGCGGTATTATTTGAAATACGCGGCAGTCCGTCTAAAAAAGTTCTTCCAACGGCATCTTCACCTGGTTTTACTGATGTCACCGACAAAGATTCGGTAGAGGAGGAAAGATAGGATTTTAAAACAAAGAGACCCGAAAGATCAGGAACAAAGACAGATATGAGATCGCATTTTGTAAGGGTAAAACATTGCTCCAAGAGATATTGGAGAATTTCATCTGTAGTAGAACAGGCATTTAATGATGAGATGAGATTTTGTACCGCTTTATATTGACGTACTAGATCATCTGAGAGCTGCTGTGCCGGCATAGTGCCTCCATTACACTATAAGGTATAGTAATTCCTGTAAATGTTCAATACTTATGCATTTCTGCCTCTAATGCTTAAAAAATATGCATTATCAAGTTTTCGCAGCATAGGCAATAAGTTTATATCCTTGTTATGTAATAAAATAATAAGATGGCACGGTTTGTGCATTAAATTTATATATCTGCAATTATTTTAGGAGAACACTATGTGCGGAATTGTAACTGCCTTCGATGTAAAAAACTGTACGGAAAGTTTTCGTACACAGATGCTTAAAATGGGGAAGCTTCTCCGTCACCGGGGACCGGACTGGTCAGGTATATACTCCGGGGATAAGGCCGTTCTTGTTCATGAACGTCTTGCCATTGTAGACCCTCTTTCCGGAAAACAGCCCTTATTCAGCACTGACGGAAATTTGGTTCTTGCTGTTAACGGGGAAATTTACAACCATAAGGATATACGAAAACAGTACGAGAAAAGCTATACATTTTTAACACAGTCCGATTGTGAAGTTTTACTTCCGTTGTATAAAGATAAGGGGCCGGCATTTTTGGAAGATCTGAACGGCATATTTGCATTTGCACTGTATGATATTGAACATGATTCTTATTTAATCGGCAGAGATCATATGGGCATTATTCCTCTGTATCAGGGTTG
>JAKJFV010000179.1:356-4198 GCA_022704725.1 Spirochaetota bacterium | reverse complement strand
AGTATAATACCCTTTTCCTGAAGTTCACTTCGGATTTTATCTGCAAGTGCATAATTTTTTTGTTTTTTTGCTTCTGTTCTCTTCTGTATCAATGCTTCAACACCGGCATCGACTTCGCCAGTCTCTGCTTTTTGCAGCTTTATTGCAAGCGCGCTGTCTATTAGCCGAAGTCCCAAAACCTTATCCATCGTGCGAATTAAACTGATTTTCTCATTATCGCTCAGCTCTGGATTTTTAAGCATCATTTGAAGCTCAGACAAGCAGCGGGGCGATGCAAGATCATCCTCCAGTGCTTCCGTAAAGGATTGCAATATTTGACGGCCCTCATTACTGAGTACAGTATCTGCTTCAATGCTATTATCATCAATAATGCGCGATATCCTCTGGTTTAATGCCTTTCTTGCATTTTTAGCACCTTCCATTGCATCCCATGAGAATGCAACCTGACTTCTGTAATGTGCACCAAGCAGGAAAAATCTGTAATCCAGAGGATCGTATCCCTTATCTATAAGTGTCTGGAGGGTTAAAAAGTTACCGGATGATTTTGACATTTTTCCGTCTGATTCTTCTGAACCTTTATTTTTATCTTTTGCGATAACTAAGAATTCATTATGAAGCCAGTAATTAACCCATTTTTTACCGGTAGCGCCTTCTGATTGTGCTATTTCATTGGTATGATGAATAGGTATGTGATCTATGCCTCCGGTATGAATGTCAAACTGTTCTCCAAGATACTTCATGCTCATTGCTGAACACTCAATATGCCATCCCGGATATCCTTTTCCCCAGGGAGAGTCCCATACAAGGGCTTGATTCTCGAATTTACTTTTTGTAAACCATAAAACAAAATCAAAAGGATTCCGCTTATTCTGATCAACATCAATTCTGGCTCCTGCTTTTAAGTCATCCAGATTCAGAAGCGCTAATTTACCATAGTCTTTGAAAGTGGAGACATCAAAATAAAGATTACCTCCGGCCGTATATGTATGTCCATTTTTTTCAATTTTCTTAATAAGTTCAATCATGTCCTGTACATGGTCGGTTGCCTTGCACACGATGGTGGGTCTTTTTATATTTAACCGGTCTATGTCATTAAAAAATGCATCCGTATAAAATTGTGCAATTTCCAGAACAGACTGGCTCCGTTCACGTGCTGTTTTAAGCATTTTATCTTCACCATCGTCGCCGTCGTCAGATAGATGGCCAATATCAGTTATATTCATAACATGATTTACGTCATATCCTAAAAATGATAAGGTTCTGTCTAATAAATCGAGAAACACATAGGCCCGCAGGTTTCCAATATGAGCGTAATTATATACGGTTGGTCCGCATCCGTAAAATCCTGCCTTTCCGTTTTGAATAGGTTTAAACTCCTGGATTTCTCTGCCCATTGTATTATATAGCTTTAATCCCATTAAATTCTCCATTATTCAATTGTCTAACTGTCTTTGTTGTAAGCAGTTAAAAAATAAGAGCAGCTGCTCGATTATTTTTGCTGTTTATACTATACTACTTATGTGAAGAATACTCTATGCAAAATGCCGGAAAAATTCAATATACCTCAGACATTTCAGGGTTCAATTGTTTCAAACCAGGAGCTTTCTTCTTTCACATCTTTCAAGATAGGGGGATGTACTCCTCTTTTTATACAACCCGCATCAATAAACGACCTCATTGCTATTCTTAATGCTTTTAATGATCAGAAAACAGATTTCTTTGTTTTAGGAGGGGGCTCAAATCTTGTAATAGCAGACGAAGGCATTCCTGTTCCTGTAATATCTACTGGATCCTTTGATCATATTTCATCATTCGTCCGTGATGATGGGGCCATACTGCTTTCCTGCGGATCGGGTTTATCAGTTGAACGTATTATTCAGTATTGTATTGATACAGAACTTTCAGGGCTTGAAAACTTTGCAGGGCTTCCGGGAAGCGTCGGCGGTGCTGTGTATATGAATGCTCGATGTTATGAAAAATCGGTCAGCGATTCGGTGTATGCCGTTCGCTATGTAGAGAATGATAATGGACGGTATAGGGAATATTCATATACGTATTGCGCACATGACTGGGATTACAAAAAATCCCCCTTTCAGCACACAAAAAAAATTATTACCGGGGTGGATCTTATTGTTACAAAGGGCGAAAAAGAATCAATTACCGAAAAATGCAGGGTCTGCATAGATGACCGGAAAGATAAGGGGCATTTTCGCTATCCTTCAGCGGGAAGTGTTTTTAAAAATAATCGAGATTTCGGCAAGCCCAGCGGAAAAATAATCGATGAAGCCGGTTTGAAAGGACTTAGAAAAGGCGGAACCCAAATTGCACCCTGGCATGGAAATTTTATAGTTAATGTAGATCAGGGTAAGGCCTCAGAGGTTAAAGAGCTGGTAACAGTTGTACAAAATACTGTATTTGAGAAATTCGGCTTTTTTCTTGAGCCGGAAATCATTTTTACACAAGACTTATTTTGATTTTTGTATTACAATATACATAGACACCGGGTTAATTGACAACGCGTGTGTTGACTCCTATACTACGTAAGGTGAGGATCGACTTTGTTACAGTTAGCATTCGTAAATTTTAGAAAAGATTCATATCTCTTTGTTGAAGGTAAGTCAGCCGGAGACCGTTTCTATATATTGCAAAGCGGAAAGGTTCGCTGCACAAAAGAGGTGTCTGTGGGAGATGATCCTGCAAGCCTTTTAGGTCCGGGCGACTTCGTCGGTGTTATTCCGTGTATGTCCGGACATTCGCAAATAGAAACAGTTGTGGCCCTGACCGATGTTGTTGCTATATCAGTAAGGAAAGATCAGTATCCCGAATTAATCGAAAAAAATACTCCCGTTGCTATGAAAATAATTAGAACTTTTGCAACGCGGATGCGTCAGCTTAATGATACGCTTACAAAAATTACTTTAAAAAATAATATTATTTCTTCTCCTGAGCAGCTTTTTGTCATTGCTTCGTATTACGAGAAGGTAGGTAAAACAGATCTGGCAATTTATGGTTATTATCAGTATATGAAGGCTTGTCCTCAAGGGGTGTCTGTAGATCGGGCTAAGGCAAGATTTGTTGCTTTAAAACCCCGTTCCAAGGCCGTGTATTTTGAGTCAACTGTCGATTTGATAAGAAATTATCCGAAGGACACTATGATTTTCTCAGAGTGTCAAAACGGTCAGGACATGTTCATTATTCAGGATGGTCAGGTTAAGATTTCTAAGGTTGTTGACGGGAACGAGGTAATTTTAGCAGTGCTCAAAAAGGGCGATTTTTTCGGTGAAATGGCGCTGCTTGAAGATAAACCCCGTTCTGCAAGTGCTATTGCACACGAAGACTGCAAGTTAATGTCTGTAAATCGTCAAAACTTTGATCAGATGGTAGCAACTCAGCCGCAGCTTATTGCGCGGCTTACAACCACCCTGGCAGAGCGCTTATGGGCTATGAGCAGGCAGCTTGAAAATACTCAAATAAGAGATCCTGTCTCGAAACTATTTGATATGCTTGCCCTTCAGCTTGAGAAGGGAAAGGTGCCCGTCACTCCCGGCACATCGTATCAGTTTGACTTAACACCCTTTGATCTTGCAAATATGTGCGGTATTCCTCAGGAAGAACAGGGGTTCTGCCTCAATACGTTTATTAAGGATCCCCGCGTAAAGCTTAATGCAAACAAAATATATATATCAGATTGTGCAGAACTTGTTAAAACCGCATCTTACTACCGGAAACAAAAACATTAATTGTGAGGCAACCTCTTTTGAAAAAAAACGCACTGATTAGTCTTATTTTTCTTTACACAATTATTCTACTTCCTCTTTTTTCACAAGAGTTGCCTGCCGGTT
>JAKJFV010000179.1:0-261 GCA_022704725.1 Spirochaetota bacterium | reverse complement strand
CTTCGGCTACCGCGGAGAAAGAGATGTTTCTCTTCTTCCTGATCAGGAAAAAGTTCTCATTGAAACAGAGGGACCTTCTTTTTTATCGCGCTGCTGGTTTCAGTTTCATGATCAAAAATTATATATAATTACCATTACCATGAATGAACAGCTGATGGATTACTATTCGCTCTTTAAAACACTCTTTGATAAATACGGACAGCCTGAAAGTCTTTCTCCCGAAATTGTAATTTGGGAGAATGCAGAAACAAGAATGTCTTT
>JAKJFV010000178.1 GCA_022704725.1 Spirochaetota bacterium | reverse complement strand
TAACCGTTTTCTTTTGCCCACTTCGTCCAGCGTCTGCGTATTACGTCGCAATAGTGCGGATCGAGTTCACAAAGCCGAGCAATGCGCCCGCTCTTAGCTGCTGCGATGAGAAACACCCCCGCGTGTGCGGGGAAAACGACTTGTAAGCACAGTGCTTATAGCTTCCCACAGAAACACCCCCGCGTGTGCGGGGAAAACCGTATGATAATCCATACAACCTACAGCGATATAGAAACACCCCCGCGTGTGCGGGGAAAACTCATTACTGGCTTAGCACTATAAGCCGTTATAAGAAACACCCCCGCGTGTGCGGGGAAAACAAATACAAAATGATTATGAAAGAAAACGGTTGAGAAACACCCCCGCGTGTGCGGGGAAAACACCAAGATATAGCGTATTTACTATGCCGCAGCACCATAGGTAGTGCTTCTTATGACATACGCTTTTCAACTATAAACTGATATCCATCAATGTCTGTTAATTGTTTATTTGTTTCACCGGTACCCCAGATTTTAAAACCGGGTGCCTTATTAATTTTTTGAAACACAATTAAACCGGAAGATGGTGGACAAGATTTGATTAAATACAATATTACCGTCTCTGCTACAGAGTCTTTTATTCCCGACACAAAAACATTTGCTCTTGGTTCAAGGAACCATAACTTCATTCTCCCACGTACCGCAGGAGGTATATGATTTGCAACAACTACAACCATCTCACCCGCCCAGAATAGTAGCTATGTTTTCAAGAAGCTTTATTTCTTGAACTCTCATTCGAAACTCGCTAGCAACTCTATATTTATTATAACTACCGGCTAGCTCCTGAGTTAATTTAAAAGCTAGATCTATACATACATAATCCTTATATAAATCTGCCATGTCATAAATAAATGGCAAGGGACTACCCGTATGTATGAATCCTAAATGAGGAGAGTAGCCGAGTGTATAAACACAAGATGTCAATAAGGCATATAAGGCCGCATTAC
Organism: Spirochaetota bacterium; assembly: GCA_022704725.1. Lineage (GTDB taxonomy): Bacteria > Spirochaetota > Spirochaetia > Treponematales > Treponemataceae > JAAZLA01. The sequence goes on along the minus strand of JAKJFV010000178.1, from coordinate 3,217 downwards.
AAGAAGTTAATATCTGATTGGTTGTATCGCTTAATTCCATTTTTCCGGGAATATAGTTCCGTCCCTTCCAACCTACTTGATATTCAGAGGCTTTTTCTTCATACAACTGCCGTACCCTGTACCCCTCCATTCCCATTATTTCTTTTAATTTTTTTCCGGTAAGATCGACTTCAGGAAATCGCGTTGCAAACATTCTTCGAGCAACGTCTAAAGATGCTTTAGGATCACAGGACAACTTGGCTTGTCTTCTAAAATTTCGCGTATTTGAGCAGGGTGATTTCCCAACTGCATAAAAAAGTAAGGAATCCTCGCCTACCCAGCACACACAACAATTTGCAGCAGATAAAATCTTTATTGCTTCATGAGTAACACTGGTTCCGCTATGGGAATGCGTATTACCTGACCTTCAGAATCAATCCATTTTATACTACTATCATCTATTTCCAATCGACCTCTTTCCAAATAAATAAAAGGATATCTGTCTTTTATCTGAGGTATAGACTCGTGAGTAACCTTGATGAGCAGACGTCTATACTCTTTTTTTTCATTCTCGGTTCTTACCTGCTCATTCATGGATAATCTTTGTTACCCTCCGATCTTTGTATTTTTTTACCATACCAAATTGAAGTGGAATATCGTTCAGGGTAAAAACATCTCCTTCTGAAGATTCACCGTCAATTACTCTGAAATCTTCAGCCAATTTCCATTTACCGGACGACTTTTCATATTCATTGCGGAACAGAGCTTTTTCTTTTGCTTTGGTCATAGCAGCTAGTTCTGCTTCCTCCGGAGTAGCAAAAATTCCCTGATAGACATAATCTGAGGGTATGCAGCATTTTCTTCCCAAATATATTGGATACACAGGGTTTTGCAATGCGAAGGCTATGTTTTCCGCTATATCATCGGGTACTTCGAGAAGTACTGCAAAAAGTGAATTCTGTAAATAATACCTATGTGTCAGTTTTGTTCCACCTCCTACAGATGAACTTCCATCTGCTTTTTTAGGTATTAAAAAATTTTCCCAAGCATTATTGTCATTGTACCCAGAACCTATCATTTGAAAATCATGAAGGAATGGCAATTTGTCTACAAACTCTCCATTAATCTTATAACGATAAGATATAACAGTCTGCCTTAGCGAGGAAAACCTGGCAAGTAGTTCTACTTGTTCCCCTGATGCACCAAGGGCACAGAGTAGTAGTCCTAGCACTCCTGATTTTGTCGGAAACTCTAATGTGTCGCGCCGGTTAAATTTAGAGTCGTACCCCCACGACTGTAGCGGAGCTTCCAGCCAAAGAAACAACCATTGCGTGTTCATATATTACACCTTAATAGCATTAAGTACTGATGAAATAAGATCGTCTATAGAAAAGCTTTCATCTATGCCAAAATCAAAAGAAGCAATCTTGCCAAACAGAGAACCCGAAAGTTTTTCTTTTTTTTGCAGTGAAAAATTTACTTCATCTATACTTGGCTTAAGGAAACTTCCGTCTTTTGCTTTTACAGGCATTTCAAAAGAAAGTTGTACTCCCTGACCTTTTCTTACCAAAACTTTTGCATAATCCCACAGACATGCTCCCGCTTGTGTTGTTTGACGAGCAGAAGGAACAGCGATATATAAAGCCTTAATAAATGCCGATACCGCTTTAGAGAAAAACTCATCTGTATGTCCAAGCGTTTCAAAAAGTTGACCTAAATCAAGCGAAACATAGCGATAGTAGGTAGCAGCATTAAATTCGAGCGTACCCATATGGGCTGACCCTTGTTCTTGTCCAAAATCTGCAACAGCTGTAAAAAATTCAACTTCATTAACTGCTCTATGTGTAGAAATGGCATGACTAAATGATGTAGCAGCTTCGACATCCATCGAAGGTGCCTGTGCAACCATTCTTCCAAATAATGCAATATCTAAGCCATCAAGTGTTTCTGTTTGTGCATATTTTGATTTTCCAATTATATCTGCCAATTCTTTTGCCTGTTTTTTTGCATCTTTTTGAATTATAAGTTTGTTTGCATCGAAATTCACTTCTTTGAATTTTTGAGCAAGTAGCTTTACTTCTGAAGGTGCAAGAAAAAGTAGGGTATCTGTTTTGGTTTCCTCACTTTCTTCTTGTGAATTATCTTCTGTTTTTTTATTAGATTCCTTAATAAAAATTCTTTCTATTTTATCTCCACATGTTTTTGCCTGTTCTTCGGAGGCTCCTTCTTCTTTACAGGCATTGGCAACGAGTAATGACAAAGCTTTTGTTCGCACACCAAGCTCAACACCGCTTATTTCATGCAATGCTAGACGAATAGCACGTTTCCAGCACTGACTGGAAACTCTTGCCCGTGTAACTCCTCCGACAATAGCTGTTTTTGGAGCTCCCACATCATCACGATTTAAGCATGTTACCGGAAACGATTGCAAAATGTGAAACTCAACACGCATATTCGTATACTTGTTATCTACCTTGTTCATACTATACCCCCTATACGGTAAACTAAATTCTTTGCATAACATTATGCATTATATAACGGTACAATTTGTAAGAGTCCAAAACCAAAAGCTTTTCCTCTTCCTAAACCATTTTCAAACGATTTAATAAAAAGACTGCGATTTGTAACTTTTAATCTTCCTGTACATACGGCTTTCGCCAATACCACCTTCTTGTCTTTTTTATCGAATTGCACAACATCAGTATCACTAACCGATAAAGATGCAGGTAGAATTTCAAAACCAAAAGAACTCGACTTTTCAGAAAACCACCGAGCTATTTCTTGTTTTCCTTTAATTGGAATTAGCTTTTTTGTTTTGCTGTCACAGCGTACAGGATTTATCTGTACTTCAAATCCATAATAGTCCTGGTCTAAAAAAGCAGCAGGTATTTCTTTTGATTCCAGAAATCCGATATTCGGTTTTTTAGGCTTGTTTTTTGAAAGTAGTATTATCCTTTTCTCTTGAAAATTTCCTCCCTTATACAGAAATAAAAAAGTGCGTGTTGTTTCATTTTCCTGAGGAAAAAGTGAATACACTAATTTATGAATTGTATATGTATCAAAGACTCCATTATTTTCGTTCTTAATTATCTGAAAATCTTCACGTGATAGATGAAGAACAGACGCAATCATACTGCCTCCTCTTGATTTTCATTTGGATCCATTCCAAAAAACTGTTGTGCCCATGAGGCTTTTGTTTTATCAGGGTGTACGCCAAAATACTTAAGATCACGCAATA
>JAKJFV010000177.1 GCA_022704725.1 Spirochaetota bacterium | reverse complement strand
GACGCCTTTCCATGGCGGGAGGCGGTGAAGATACGGCAGGGTAAAAAAGGTCGCATACAATTTCGCCTTTATTATCGCAGGCTCTGCCTGTTGAATCAATGACCCTTCCTAAAAGCTCATTGCCCACCCCTACCTGGAGAACGGAACCGCTTGCAATTACATCACAGCCTAATTCTATACCCTTAGTTTCACCGTAAGCCATAAGCTGAACAGTTTTATCGTGGAGTCCTACAACTTCTGCAAGGACAGGTATATAGCCCCTGGAGTCCTGCTTGTTGGTAACCCGGATTGTACATATTTCGCCCATAACTGACTGAGGTCCCCGGCTTTCAATCAACATACCCCGCACGGCAGTTACATGACCTGTATAATGAATCGTTTCAGTTTTTTTTACTGTAGTAAGATACTTATTCAGTATATTTTTCATAACATTAAAAATCCGGATTGATAGCAGTGGTTTTAGTTATTGTTTTTATTGGAGATATTTCCAGTATTTTTTGTTCAAGTTCTGAAAGCTGGCTGGAAATTCTAGCATCTATTGCGCCGAAATCTGTTTCTATAACACATCCGCCCCGTTCGACTGTTGTATCCTCTACCACCGTAATATTTTTTATATTTTCTACAGAGCTCATAAATTCTTTTATATGATCAGTTGCAAGCTGGACATCGGAAAGGTTTACTCGAATAGTAACATCACCTCTTCCCTTTACCTTCCGCAATGCCTGAACAATATTGGTCATAACTACATTTCTTTGACTCTCAGAAATAACCTTTACTACCTTTCGGGTCATGAGAAGGACAAGTTCAACTATCTGCTGCTCTGTCTCGTCAAGTATTTCCTGTCTTCGGTCTAATGTTCGTTCAAGAATGGTATGCAGCCTGTCTGTTAAGCGCTGAACCTCATTTTTACCGCCGGCATATCCTTCTTCGCTTCCTTTACTAAAGCCCTCTTTATAGGCATCGGATACTACCTTATCTCTATTTTTTTCTGTTTCCTGCTGAATTTCAAGAGCTTTGAGTTCCGCTTCTTTAATAATTCTTTGAGCCTGCAATTCAGCTTCTGCTTTTATGGTTTTTGATTGATCAGTCTTTCTTTTTACTTCTTCAAAAGCTGCCTGTTCTGCATTTTTAATTATTTTTTCTGCTTCTTCCTGTGTAGAATCGAGTAGTTTCTGTTTTTCAACTTCCCATTCCGCCTTAAACAGTTCTGCTTCACGCCTTAAATCATCAGCAGTAGGCCCCTGATACTCGGGAACTTCTTCTATAACTTCCTCTTCTACTTCGGGAGCATAGTTACGGGAAAGCTTTAACATAACTTTTTCTTCAGATTTTGTTATTTCTGTCGGACGGAACACCGTTTTAGCCATACAAAAAATCCTCCGTACAATTATACAACAAGTTCATCTTCACCTGATCGGGCAATAACAATTTCGCCGCTGTCTTCAAGACGTCTGATCGTAGATACAATTTTCTGCTGAGCTTCTTCAACATCTTTAAGACGAACGGGGCCCATGAATTCCATATCTTCTTTAAGCATACTGGCCGCTCGTTTTGACATATTTCTAAATATTTTATCCTGTACTTCGGTATCGACAGCCTTAAGAGCCTTTGCCAGTTCCTGTGTGTCAACCTCACGCATAACTTTCTGTATAGCACGATCGTCGAGCATAACAATGTCTTCGAATACGAACATTCGTTTTTTAATTTCTTCGGCAAGATCGGGATCTTCTTCTTCAAGAGATTCAATGATCGATTTTTCAGAAGAACGGTCAACAAGGTTCAATATTTCAACGATGCTTTCGACACCGCCTGCAGCTGTATAATCTTCACTGGATAATGTTGATAATTTCTTCTCAAGAACGCGTTCAACTTCACGAAGAACATCAGGAGAAGTACGGTCCATGGTCGCAATACGGCGGGCTACTTCGCTTTGAATGTCATCCGGAAGATTCTGTAAAATAACAGAAGCCTTGTTGGGTTCCAAATATGCAAGAATAAGAGCAATTGTTTGAGGATGTTCCTGCTGAATAAAGTTTAATAGATGTGCAGGATCTGTTCTTCTAATAAAGTCAAAGGGTCTAACCTGCAGAGAACTCGTTAAACGGTTAATAATATCTATAGCTTTCTGACTGCCGAGAGATTTTTCAAGAAGTTCCCGTGCATAATCTATACCGCCCGAAGTGATGAAGTTTTGAGCAGCCATTAATTCCTGAAATTCTTCAAGAATAGCTTCTTTAAATTCTGCATCTACTGTATCCAGGCGTGCAATTTCAAAAGTAAGAGTTTCAATTTCATCTTCACGGAGATGTTTAAATATTTCTGAGGATAATTCCGATCCTAAAGACACAAGAAAAATAGCAGCTTTTTGCCGTCCGGTGAGATTTTTAAAATCCTTTGGCTTTTTACTGCCGCCTGAAGAACCGGCTGATGATCCGCCGGTCTTTGGTTTTGTCTGGCTTGCCATCCTACTCCTCCATCAGCCAAGTGCGTATGAGCATTGCAACATCTTCCGGATGATCTTTTGCCATCGCAATCGCATTTTCCTGCAGCTCAGCTCTTTTTCTCTCTTCAACAGACATCGTAACTTCCATACCCGCCTGCTCAGATTCCCAAAGTATTTTTTCCCGTTCCATCCGGTGTTTCCGCAGCAGTTCTTCTTCTCTAAGTCTGCGTCTTTTTTCTATTTCTCTGCTTATTACCCTGAAAATCATAAAGGCCAATAAGACTGCTACAATTCCTGTTAAGACATAAAAAACAGTACGTCTTGTCTGCTGAGCTCTCAAGAAGGCAGCATCTTCGGCTTCAAATTGGGCAGTACGGTCGAACTGAATATTCTGAACCGAGACAGAATCGCCTCTGGTACGGTTATAGCCGATTGCATCCTGAACCAAGCTCTGTGCATTAGTCAGTATTGCAGAATCTATTGGAATATATTCTCTGTCTATTGCACCGTTCGGGAGAAAAATAATCTGACCCTTCTCGTCATATTTTTTTCTCCACGTTCCGTCTATATTCACAGAAACAGTTACACGGTCAATTGTGGGACTCTTTTCTTCCTGAATCTGTTTGGTATTTATTACCTCATTCTTTTTAACTCCGGATTCTTCAGATAGTCCGTATAGATTCGACATATCTGAGTACACTGGGGGTGTATTACCATCTGCGCCTGCAGGCCCCTCAGGATTATACCCTGTTCCAGTCCATTTTTTTGTGACAGTCTCGGATGACAAAGTTATAGACTCTACCAGCTGTGAGTCGTCATAGGGAGTGTCGGGGTTATCAGATTTTATGGTAATAGGAGAATATTCGGTAGCGGAAACAAGACGCTTGGACATGTCCATATCAATTTTAATATTAAGATCGCGAACTCTGTCTGCGCCGAAAATCTGCTGCAATGCTGTTAAAACTTTTGCCCTGTATTGTGTTTCAAGTGTCGCTATGAGCTTTTGCTCTTTTGCTACTACATCAACACGCTCAATATCTTCCATGCCCTCAAAATCATTTAATATTGTTCCGGTAGAATCTGCGATTGAAATGTTTTCCTCTTTCAAACCCTCAACAGCAAACATTAAAAGCTTTTGAATACCTTGAATCTTCTTTTTATTCGTTAAAATATCGCTTCCGGGACGCTGATAAATGATAACACTCGCTGTAGCCGGATTTTGATCAGCGGCAAACAATGTCCGCTCGGGCATACGTATGACAACATTCGCACGGTCAACTTCTTCAAGCGATTCTATATGCTGTGTTACCTGAGCTGTGATTGAACGGAGCAGATTAACATTGCGTTCAAAATCGGTTGTTGTCCAGCGTTCAGTATCAAATAAATTCCAAGGACTTACATTTGAAGGAGTCAGATCTTCGCGGACAAGAATGGTTCGGGCCTTTCTTGCAGTTGCTTCGTCAGGAACGGTAAGCATGCCTGCAGCATTAACCGAAACAGGAATATTTTCCTCTGACAGCCGGTATAAAATTTTATCCCGTGCAGCCTCATCAGTTATAGCAACATTATACAATGCCACAGATGTCGGTGTTGAGGAAAGTGTTAATATGAGGATAATTGCCCCGATGACTAGAAGAATTATACCTATGAAAATGACTTTTTGAACAAGTGAGCCTTTTGCCCACAAATCTTTTACTTGAGTCAGCAGCTTTTTAAGCCATTCGTTCATCATGCCCCTCCCGTGAACGAACAATAATCTATTTATTTATTGTATCACAGTTTCGGACAACTGAAAAGT
>JAKJFV010000176.1 GCA_022704725.1 Spirochaetota bacterium | reverse complement strand
CCTGCGATGCCTCGGGCAATGTTTTACTATATGTACCCTGTGAAATTATTGAATCACTCTATCCCGGAAGACTTTTTTCAAAAACTTCAAACAAGGCAGTTTTTGAAAAGGGTTCAATTCTGTACTGTTCTGTTCATTATATGTATTCAAAGTCTCAAACACATATTTTTACCCTTGATGAAGCCGAACAGGTTGGCTGGACATCGCAGACAGCATATGTAAGAGCGCTTTTACGCCTTCAGTTTAAGAGGCTCATGTATGCCTGGAATGCTGCAGGAGCATTGCTTCTTGCGCTCCTCTGCGGATCCCGGGAATATTTGGAACAAAGTGTGAGAACTGGGTTTAAAAATGCAGGATTATCTCATATTTTAGCCCTTTCCGGAATGCATTTATCATTTTTTGCCGGTTTAAGTGAAGCAGCTTCAAAGAAAATTGCAGGAAAAAAAATAAGCATATATTTTTCATTTTTTTCAGTATTGATTTTCGTCTGGTTTGCAGGTTTTTCTCCATCTCTATTACGGGCATTTTTGTGTTCATTACTTTGCCTTTTATGTTCCTTTTTATATTTAAAGCCGAAGATTACCAGCATTTTAGCCTTATGCTTTATGCTTCAAATTTGCCTCTCGCCTCAGGATGGTACGTGTATATCCTTTTTGTTGTCATATTCTGCCTTGATAGGTATTACCACAATTGGAACATTTTCGTATAAAGTGCTCATTCCATACCTGCCGCCGAAAATATGCAGTGCCTTTTCAGCCTCCATTGGTGCTCAGCTTTGTACGATTCCCTTTTCTCTTGTCTTATTCGGCTCAATTACCCCGGTAGGAATAATTGCTTCTGTTATAGTCAGCCCTTTAATAAGTATTTTTTTGGTAATTGGTTTGTGCGGAATTATCATATCTTTGTTCCTGCCTTTTACTAGTAATTTTTTTGCAAGTTTACTGGGGGGGCTTTATGAAACTATACGTTTTCTGGTATTATTATTTTCACAAATACCCCCTGTATCTTTATGAGGTTTTATGCAGAATACTGAATTTTTACCCGATTATAATGCTCCTTCATCCATTAAACAATTTCTTGAAGACCGGGAAATGGCTATGCAGAAAAAATTCGGTCAAAATTTTTTAATCAATCAGCATGCACGCGAAAAACTCATTCAATCTTTGGGAGATATTAAAGATTCGACAATTTGGGAAGTTGGTCCCGGTTTAGGATGCATGACAGCATTGATGCTTGAAAAAAGAGCAAAGGTAACAGCATTCGAAATTGATAAAGGGTTTTCTCAGGTTCTAAAAAAAGCGTTTACACCATCGAACTTCCCGGATTATGGGTCCTTCTGTCTTATTGAAGGTGATGTTTTAAAAACATGGAAAAAAGAATTTACAGAAAACGGGCTGCCTGATTATTTTTTTGGAAATCTTCCCTATAATATTGCTGCAGCCATAATTGCAGATATGATCAGCTGCGGCGCCCGGTTTAATACAGCGGTTGTTACTGTTCAAAAAGAAGTAGCTCAAAGAATGGAGGCTAAGCCCGGTTCAGAAGACTATTCGTCCTTTTCTGTATTATGTCAGTGGGCGTATGAAATATCAACCATTGCGGATCTTTCAGGAGGCAGTTTTTGGCCTAAACCCAATGTAGATTCAAGAGCCGTAAAAATGGTTAAAAAGATAGATTTTCCGCGATGTAAAAGCGTTGAACATTTTATGAAAATTCAGCGATCCTTATTCGTTTCAAGAAGAAAGACCGTTAAAAATAATTTAGGAACATTTTATAAAGATATGAACAAAGCAGAATTAATTCTTAAAAAAGCAGGTATAGACCCTCAAATTCGTGCAGAAAAACTGGATTTAGAAGAACTTCTTTATTTATCAGACTGCAGTTATGATTATCTTTCGGGAGCGTTGTGATGCCTAATACCTCAAAAATTCAAGATGCCCTTAATGCAATACAGGAAAAAATAAATAGAGCAATTGATCGAAGCGGACGAAGACGGGATTCGCTCAAATTGATGGCTGTCAGTAAATTTCATACCGTTGAAGAAATTCTTACCGCCTTTGATGCAGGGCTTGTGCTGTTTGGTGAAAACCGTGTGCAGGAATCATGTGAAAAGTTTCCTCAAATTTTTTTAAAGCATCCTGAAATTCAGCTTCATATGATTGGTTCATTGCAGAGAAATAAGGTAAAGGCCATAATCCCCCTTGTTTCCTGTATTCAGTCTGTTGACCGGCTGGAATTGATTGAAGAAATTCAAAAACAAGCACAAAAAAATGATAAAACAATTGATGTACTGCTGGAATATCATACGGGAGAGGCCTCCAAATCGGGGTTTACAGATGAGGAACAGGTGTATAAAGCGCTTGAAGTATTAAGTACAACTACCCATGTAAGGCCGAAGGGTTTTATGACAATGGCTCCCTTCAGCAATGATGAAAAAGAAATAAGAAGTTCATTCAAAAAACTCCGCGCGATGCAGGAAAAATCACAAAAGAAGTTTTCACATTTATGTCTTACCGAACTTTCTATGGGCATGTCCAATGATTATGAAATAGCAATCGAAGAAGGCTCTACCCTAATAAGAGTCGGGACAGCTCTATTCGGTTCCCGAGAATAGACTTCAAATACAACTTTATGGTATAATTAGCCCCATGAAACGGATAACCGCTATGCTAATTCTTATTTGCTTCACAGCCTGTCTCGTTTATACGCAGACACCTCCTCCGAATAAGGTTACACCGGTTCCCTATACTTCTGATGAATTCCCAGATTGGGCCAGGCAGATACGAAGAACCGAGATAATTACAATAGGATCACTTCCGTTTACAACATTGGGCATAAGTACAATATACGGATTATTCCGCTATGTTAAAAATAATTTTAATCCTGAATATATTCCAAACCCCCTGGCAAAGTCATCGTCTGCAGCAAATCTGGATGAAGATGAGCAAAAAAATATAGTTATTTCGGCTGTAACAGTGAGTGTCGTTGTAGGACTCATCGATTTAGTTATAACACTTATAAAGAACGCTCGAGAAAAAAAGAGTAATGAAAAAGCTGTTGTCCCAGATACCGTTACTGTTCAAAAACAAATAATTCAACAGGAAATGGAAGATTAAATGCCAATTTGTACCTTTGTCGTAGAAAATCCGGATAATACTGCAATACGTCTGGATACGTATGCTGCTTCTGTAATACCTGAGAATATTTCACGTTCGCGATTAAAAGCGGGGCTTAAAACACTCACTGTAAACGGAAAAAATGCAAAATTATCTGCAAAGATTAAACACAGCGATACTGTAGTATTAGAATGGGAAGATCCTATTCCCCAGGAAATAATTCCTCAGGATATTCCATTAAATATACTTTATGAGGATGAAAATGTTACGGTCCTGAATAAAAAACAGGGCATGGTAACTCATCCTGCAAACGGAAATTGGACTGGAACTCTTGTTAATGCCTTGCTTTTTCATTGGGGAAAAGAAGCAGTTGTCAGCAGCGAAGATAAAAATATTCTTTTTGTTGCAAATAGAAGACCCGGAATTGTACACAGACTGGATAAAGACACCTCCGGTACTATTATTACAGCAAAAAACAGAGAAACAGAAGCTTATTTACAGGATCAATTTAAGAAAAGACGGGTAAAGAAAGAGTACATAGCGATTGTTAAGGGGCATCCGCCATTAGAACATGGTGCAATTAAGACCAATCTGGTACGCGATTCTATAGACCGTAAAAAATTTACAACGACCATGGATACTGCCAAGGGAAAGTTTGCTCATACCGTATATACCTGCATCGCTGTATATGGCCCGTATTCCCTTATGAAAATTACCTTAAAAACCGGAAGAACACATCAAATAAGAGTTCATCTGAAACATATAGGCTGTCCTATACTTGGTGATCCCATGTATGGAATTCGGGATTCCCAGTTTAAAACAGCGACTCTCATGCTGCATTCATATAAATTGGGAATCAGGCTGCCCGGAACTGCAGAATTTTCAGAGTTTAAATCTTCAGTTCCTGTCCGATTCAAAAAAATAATGCAGTTACTTCATAAAACGTATGAGCGGACTTCAATTTTTATCAGGAATAATACATGAGTCCTTTAGAACCGCACCTTGTTTATGCTGATGAGAATTATGCGATTTTTTTTAAGCCTTCCGGAATGCCGTCTGCTCCTCTTCATGAAGGAGATAAAGATAACGCGCTTTATTATGCTGCAGAATACTATCCTTCGGTGCTT
>JAKJFV010000175.1 GCA_022704725.1 Spirochaetota bacterium | reverse complement strand
ATTATGAAAAGAAAGCAGTTAGACTGGACAAGAATAGTAGAAGAACATAAAAGCAGTGGACAAAGCGTTGAATTATTTGTAAGCGGTAATTTCTACCTTCTAGCAATGTAACATGAAACTGGTAAACTGTCGACTGTACAATGTACAGGAGGCATTATGAAAAGAAAACAGTTAGACTGGACAAGAATAGTAGAAGAACATAAAAGCAGTGGACAAAGTGTTGAATTATTTTGTCAGGAAAAAGAAATACATCCAAATACCTTTTACCGGCATCGAAAACTGTTGCATCAGAAAAATCAAACAGATACTGTTTTAGTGAACATTAAGTATACCCCGGAAGTACAGGAGCATAAACCAATACGGGTTTTGCTACATGAGTTTATCATCGAAATTCCTTCAGGTGCTGACAGCCTGACAGTAGAATCAACGTTACGTATGATTAAGGAGTTGGTATGCTCGTAAACATGAGTGAATATAAGTTTTACATAAAGCCCGGTCATGTAGATTTTAGGAAAGCAATAAATGGATTAGCAATTATTGTACAAAATGATATGAAACTGCATCCCTTTTCAAAAAGTCTTTTTCTATTCTGCAACCGGACAAAGAAACAAATAAAGATTTTGTACTGGGATAAAAACGGATTTTGTTTATGGCAGAAGAAACTTGAGAAGCAGCGCTTTCCTTGGCCTGGTAATAGTGAGCAGGCAAGGCAGATTTCACAAGAGCAAATGAAGATGCTTCTGGAAGGCATAGATTTTTTTAATGCGCACAAAGAACTTACATATACACGAGTATAGGGCTATACATTCGAATTTATTTCTGATAGAATTTCTGCAATGGACAATGAACTGTTGCAGGAAGAAATAAGAATACTCAAAGAAAAAGTTGAACAACTTGAAAAGTCCGTAGCGTATTTACGTCTTGATAATCAAAAAAAAGACGAGCTTATAAAAATACTGAGAACACTGCATTTCGGAACAAAATCTGAAAAGCGTACAAAAGAAGATACACAGACCGCTACTCTGTTTAATGAAGCAGAAGATGCTGCTTTTAAGCAGCATGATAAAGCGCAGCAGGAACTTGTAAAAGAAACACAAGAAATATCTTCATATACACGAACGGTAAAAACAAAAAAAGAGGTAGGGCGAAAACCTTTTGACCCGTCCCTTCCCAGAACCGTTATTGAATATGATATACCTGAAGAAGAAAAAATATGTCCGTGCGGCTGTCAGATGAAGTGTATCGGAGAAGATGTAAGTGAAAGAGCAAAAATATATCCGCCGAAAATAGAAATAATACAGGAAAAGAAAAAGAAATATGTATGCACCGAGTGTGAAGGGCTTGAAAGAGAAGATGAAAAAGGCGTTGTAACAGCACAGGGAGAAAAGCATTTAATACCGGGGAGCTGTGCAGACGAAAGTCTTCTTGCATGGAGCATCAGCGAAAAGTTTGAATACGCTCTTCCGTTTTATCGTCAGGCTATCAGGCTCAAGAGTATTGGGCTTCCCATACCGAGAGCGACATTAAGCAATCTTGCCGTACAGGCAGGACAACGATGCAAACCACTGTATCAGTTATTAAAAGAAACGGTACTTTCCGGCTCTGTAATTAATGCTGATGAAACACGGGTTCAAGTTCTTAATGAAAAAGGCAGAGATAATAAATCACTATCATGGATGTGGGTATTTCTCGGCGGACCATCTGATAAAAAAGCCGTACAGTTTCAATACGAACAGGGACGGAGCCACAACGTGCCGTATGAGTTTTTAAAAAATTATTCTGGATGGCTACAGACTGATGATTATGAAGCATATCATACAGCACTCAAAAAGATAAATACTTTTTCCAGTATTTCAATAAATCATGCTTTGTGTTGGGCTCATGCTCGCCGATTATTCTACCGGTATTGGGAGACATCAAACGATACCGATGCAAAGGAAATTATTGATTTAATCGGCACACTTTTTGATTTAGAAAATTTAAGAGCACATTACTCTGAACGCGGGTTTATGAAACAGAGGAAAAACCGCAGTGAGCAGATTTTTAATGACATACATACTCGTCTTTTAAAGCTGCTTCCTCAAGCTCCGCCGGGATTAGCATTTGGGAAAGCTATTAGCTACACTCTGGATAACTGGGAACAGTTGACTAATTATGTCGAACACAGTGAACTTACGCCGTCTAACAATATTGCAGAAAATGCTATTCGTCCCTTTGTTGTTGGACGGAAGAACTGGCTGTTTTCCGGAAGTCCGGCCGGAGCTGAATCATCAGCTATTCTTTATAGTCTTATAGAGACTGCTAAGCTGCACAAGCTTGTTCCCATACAATACCTATATTATATTTTTCGCAAAATTCCCTATTGTACTTCTGAAGATGATTTTAGGGCTTTGCTGCCGTTTAATATCGACCCTGCTGTTCTTAATGCAGACTGGTAGAAATTACCGCTTACAAAATATGAGCTGGATAAGCTCAATGAAATCGGAAAAACACATTGTGTTCATTTTATAGATGACACCTTTAACGTTCCGCCAGATCGTTTTAAGGACCTTATGAGAATGATGATTGCCAAGAAATATGCCTTCAAATGGCATTCATATTTCAGATGTCAGTTCGCTGATGAAGAGATGGTTTCTCTGATGAAGGAAAGTGGATGCGAAGGTGTATTTCTTGGAATCGAATCCGGAAGTCAGGAAATACTCAACAACATGAACAAGCGTGTAACCGTTGAGGAATTCTATCGTGGTCATAAGCTTCTTAATGATTATGAGATTCTGACATTTGACTCATTTATTACAGGATTCCCTGGAGAAACCAGAGAAACGGTAGATGCTACCATCAAATTTATTGAGGAGATGCAGCCTACATTCTATCGTTCGCAAATGTGGTACTGTGAGGCAATCACTCCCATCTATCAGGAAAGAGAAAAATACGGAATAGTAGGTTCCAACTTCGAGTGGACTCACAATACAATGTCAGCCACAGAAGCTATGGATGAGATAGACAGAATTATCTGTACCGTAAAGAATTCTATATGGCTTCCACAATATAACTTTGACATGGACAGCGTATATCACCTTATTCACAGGGATATGCCCATGGATCAGATAAAGAATATCGTCAATACATTTGCTGACGGTATCAGGGAAAAGGTCGCAGACAAATCAAAAAAAGAGGTCAGAAGATTCATTCTTTGGCGGGGATTTTGCTTTTTAATGGATTTGGTGAGGGGAAGGCAATGAATCAGTCAGAATTAAATATATTATTATCGTCTAAGAAATTCAGATTAAGACGTGTGTTTTGGAATAATTATCTGGCATCTGTGGATTTCAATACACTGCTGAAACAGTACGGACTTGAACCGGCAGGAAACAATTATTCCACAACGAGCTTCAAAATGAATTCTTCCGTTACAGAAATGATTAACAAAATCAGCGAAAAGAATAAGGTGCTTACCTATGTTATCTTCTTAAGCTTTGTGGTGTACCTTCTTCACAGATATACGGGAGAGAAACAGGTAGCGGTTTTTATTTCCGAGCAGAACAGTAAATACGGATTTAACAGAAGTCTTCCTCTTTTGACGGAAATCAGAGAGGGAATGACATATCGTGAGTATTTGGGTGAAGTTAAGAACAGATTAGCAGAGGTTATAAAGAATCAGGAATACCCCATTAAAAAGGTTATTGAGCATCTGGATGGAGCTAGGGAAGGCAAAGTAGAAAACCTAAGCAATGTAACCTGCACAATCGGTGAGCCAGAATGTAATTATGACAGCGATTTCATATTTGATCTGAGTGAGGAAGATGAAAGCTTCCTGTTGACACTTAAATACAGAAATGACAGAGCGGACGAATTGTTCGCAGAGACAATGCTTCGCCATATCGAGGTACTGATTAAAAAATGCCTTCCAAATGCGGAAATACTTCTTAAGAACATTGATTATCTTACTGATAAGGAAAAGGCATTTTGGAACAAGGAGTATAACAAGCCCTATAGCAATGTAAAAGAAACCGTTATTGCATTGTTTGAAAAGAGGGTTTGCGATAATTCCGACAGTGTGGCTATCGTATCGGGAGATGAAGAGATTACCTACGGTGAACTTAATATAAGAGCCAATGCCCTTGCACACCGGATAATGGAGGAAGGCATTAAAAAGGGTGATGTTATAGGAATTATTATGGATACAACCAAAGAGGTTGTTATCTCAATGCTTGCATCCTTAAAAGTTGGAGCAATATATCTTCCGATTAATGATTCGTACCCCATACAGCGTATGG
>JAKJFV010000174.1:341-4295 GCA_022704725.1 Spirochaetota bacterium | reverse complement strand
ACCCTGAACAAGTAAAATGAGCACTTGTTCATTTTCTTTGTAGGTGTCATCCTGATGTTTTATTTGAGATAAGACCGACAATAGATCAGATTTCGTAGCATTTTGTGTTTTTTGGAGTAATGATTCGTCAATACCCTCAAAAAAAGTTTTTTTTTGCTGTTTGGGAGCGGCAAGAGCCATAGCGCTCTGTTCTGCTGTCGGCGACAAAGTAACAGGATCCTCTGCAGTGTCTTTTTTTGAGGCACAAGATGCGGGCCACCAAACAGCAGCAAAAGCAACAAATCCCGCCTTTATTATATCAAGCGAGAACAGCAAAAAGAACACCCCCATTGAGAAAATCATTATTGCGGGGACCAGAAACCTGCTGTTTATTCTTCCGTATTTATATATTGCAGTGGGAATTAAAACTAAACCGCTCACCATGACCATCAGCGGCCAAATCTGCGCCAGGCTGTACGGCAGCAGTCCAATATCAACAGTTATAAGTACAAAACCATTGCAAAGAATTGCAACAGAAATGTAAAACAGTGAAGATAGTCTTCTTCCAGTCATAGCCCGGTAAAAAAGCAAGCCGCCTGCAATGAACAGGAAAAAAGTTCTCAATGCCGTTAAAGTGCTTGCATTAATTGACTCGCGTAAACCAAAAAAAAGAAAACCTGCACCCATCAACAGCAGACCGAAGGCCAGTATTATGTTTCTCGGGGTAGCAATTTTAATTTTTTTGTTTTGTAATTCCTGATTTTTTTCTCTCATAATAAACACTCCTCTGCTCAACACAATACCTTAAAACTCTTGCCAACAAACACAGCAACGTGATAGTATGCAATTATGTCTAACGTTACTAAGTTATCACGTTTTTTTCTTTGTGTATATATTTTTTGCTTTTTTTCCTGCAGTCATAGAGCACCAGAGGCGAACCCGCAGCATGATCTTTTTAACCTTCTTGAAGATCCCGCAATCTCTTCGGAAGGCAAGTTTTCAATTATTAATCAAATAGCTTCGCATTATAAGAACCAGAATAATTCAACCGACCTCATTCTTTTTTTAACCGATTATGTCGAAAAACATCCATCCGATCCTTATAATGCCTACTGGCTTCTGTTGACGGCTCATATTTATTTGGAAAACGGTGCCGAAAATGTCGCCGAATACTATTTTGACAGGATAATTCAAAATTATGAAGATTTGTTAATAAAGGGAAAATCTGTTCATGTTGTGTGTCTTGAGAATTTACTAAAAATAAGTACATCGGCAGAACACCGCTCCGGTTATTTTAACCGTTTAATTTCTCAATACCCGAAAGATGTTAACATTACAGAACTCTATATGAGACTTGCGATGGAGTATGAAGCCTTAGGAGACTGGGAGCAGGCGCTTAAAACCTATAGTTCATTTTTAGACCAGCCCGATGCAACGACAATCCAGATACCCGGAATTCCAGAAGCGTACAGTAAGGCAAAAAAACTAATAGATTTAAATAATTCCGCAAAGGATTGGACTTTTGACAGTCTGGAAGCTCTTGCAAAAGCAGTAAAAGATGCAATATCGCGCAATAATTTTACCGCGCTGGACCGCTACCGCTCTAAAGTTAACTTTTTTGCAATGTCATGGAAACAGGATGAGACAGATGACAACAGCCAAAAAAGTTTTTCAATGGGTGATTATGGAAGAGGAAACAGAATAAGGTTCAGTGCAGAACTGGATGAGTCATCCAATCCTAATGAAGCTTATTTACGGACAACAGGATGGAGCCGGTATATATCGGTGTGGTACCTCTATTTTAGAAAGGTTAATTTTCCCCTCGACCCGGAGATTCACGGAAGATGGGAATGGGCCGGTATTTATTTTGGCGAAAAACTATGAGAAAACTTTCTTTATGTTCACTAATATTTCTATACTCTGTCTGTTTTACAGCGGCTATAGATACTGCTTCAAATATCCTCCCTGCCGTAGACAATGCCGCTCAAGAGGTTATTATTGAGGAAAAATCATCTCTGGAGATTCCCGTTGAGAAAGTGCCTATACCTGCTCCTCCCCTTGAGGAAGCAGTACAGGAATTCAAAGTAATAGATATTGAAGTTATAGACCATGATCTTATTGAATATTACAAAAGGCAGTATTTGACAGACTCTGCAAAAAAATGGCTTTCAGGGGTAATGAAGGCAGCGGCGCCATACCGGGCCTTTGTCATTAAGGAATTACAAGCGCACGGTCTTCCCCTCTGCCTCCAGTATCTGCCGGTGATCGAATCAAACTATAAACTAACCGCGCTTTCTAAGTCCGGTGCCGCCGGTATGTGGCAGTTTATGAAAAACAGCATAGCACCCTTTAATATACGCGTTAATGACTGGATGGATGAAAGACGCGACCCGTGGCTGTCTACAACTGCAGCAGTGAGAAAGCTTAAAGAAAATTACACATTCTTCGATGACTGGTATTTAGCGCTTGCCTCATACAATGCAGGATTAGGCGCAATTTCACGGACTATTAAGTCTGCAGGAAAATCTGATTACTGGTATTTGGCAGATAAGGGATTACTCAAAAACGAAACAAGGCATTATGTACCTAAATTTTTAGCAATTGCTGAAATTCTGGAAAACCATGATTATTACGGCATTGAATTTCCCGATCCCGACCTTGAACATGATGATTCTGTGCAGTTTGATGAAATAGTAATTAATCAGGCAATAGCGCTTGACCTTCTGGCAGAAAAAACCTCATTAAGCTCAAAGCTTCTAGCCTTTTATAACCCGGCCCTCTATTATGGAATAACGCCCATAGAAAGTTCATACCGATTACGCCTTCCTAAAGGTACAGCCGTGAAGGCAGCTGCTGTAATTAAGACAGATTCTTTTTCACTCATGAGATACTCCATGTACACTGTTAAATCCGGCGACACGCTCTATGCACTCTCGCTTCATTACGGTATAGGAGTTTCTACTATTCAAAAGATAAATAATCTTTCTTCGACAAAAATAATTATCGGTCAAAAAATTCTCATTCCCAGTTTTAGTGAAACGCCTGAGTACCAGGGGAACAAGCCCGATGAAACGCTTAGATTTGACGGATCCTATATTGTCCAAAAAAGCGATACCCTGTGGAGCATCGCACTAGCATATGATGTACAAGTGGAACAGCTTGCACAGGAAAACAATATGACGATTAATGATGTTTTACGTATAGGATCTAACTTAAAAGTGCCGATAATAGACTAGAGGTTTTTTATAATGAAAAAGTTTCCGGTTATATTACTATGTTTAACAGTCTCTTTTTATGCAGGAGCTCAGGCATACAGCGCTGCAAGCAGTGTTGACTGGACACAGTTTAATTTTTCATCACAGGTACAGCTCAATATAGAACAGGCAGGAATAATACTTCCTTCCGGCAGAGGAGCTGCACTAGAGCGCATGAATATGCAGATTCCAAACCTTATTAAAGATCCTCTTTTATTCCTCGCAGCAGATTCATCTAATAGACTAGGAGATCTTGTTTTAAGAGATATAATAACCCTCGAACAGCTCACCCGAATAAGCGACAATGGAAAAAAATCTCCCTCAATTTTTGCTGATAACGGCTCTATTCTGCAGATGAATCACACGGTTTCATTAGTTGAGATTGCATCCCTCATGATAAAACATAATATACCGTATACGCCTCAGCTCCCTATAGAAAGAGTTTCTTCCCGTTCCTACACAGGGATTCTTATTGATGCAAGAGGATTATTGCCGGTTCAGGGTGAATTTGTAAAAGATAAAACCTACCCCTGTTTATTCCCTAAAATATGGGATGAGAATATGGATTTATTATATGAAAAAAACATGATAGATTCCAATACAGCGCAAAAACAGGGTTTAGTAAGCTACTCATCTTCAATTGACGAGACTAAATTTGCCGGAAGAATTGGAACAGATCCTCTGCGCATTTCTGCAAGAAAAGTTTTCGGGGTGTATAGAA
>JAKJFV010000174.1:0-331 GCA_022704725.1 Spirochaetota bacterium | reverse complement strand
GTACCTGAAAATCGGGAGCTTCTAAAACAGGGAAAAATTGTTGTGCTTCTTGATAAAGACGTTCTTGTTCACCCTGTTTCTGCTCCGGAAAAAACAGGATCCTATTACGTAACATTCCGTGAAATACAAAACTTTTACTACGAAAAGAAACTCCCGGACATCATTACAGATTCATATAAGGGCATTCAAATAACGACCCATTTAAACTTTATAGCAGATTCTCCTCAGCTCCTTCCAGAAGAACAGGAACACGTAGATGCTATTGCAGAACTCTTGTTAAAACACGCTCAGACAAATGAATATACAATTCAAATTGAGGGACATACTGCAA
>JAKJFV010000173.1 GCA_022704725.1 Spirochaetota bacterium | reverse complement strand
CATTTCCATTCTTCATGGAATTTATAGACCCCGAAATATTCACCCTTATACGATGAAAACCTCAGGGAGCCTTCAAGAATACCGGAAGCTCTTGCATCAATAAGACTGCGCAAGGCTGAATTGTCGGGGAAGTAGCCGAAGTTATCGCTTGCAGAACTGTTGAATACAAACGAACCGTCTTCCTTAACACCCATGGCAACACTGTTCGGATAAGCAAACCCTTTTTTCGCGGCATTGTTAATTGCTTCAACGGCAGAACCTGTGTCCTGCGAAAATTTAAAAATCTCAAACTGGTTTGTAGCAGTCGTATAAATATCCTTCAGCTGATTTACAAGAATCTTATTCGTTAGTGTAATAATCTGTCTTTGATTCATCTGAAGATTGATGTAGTTTGTTACAAAATTCGATAAAAGAAGGAGAAGAATAAAGACAACAAGTATCTTTACTGAAATTGGAATTATACGGGTTTTTCCGGCTTTTTGAAAAAGCGACACTTTTTTCATAACATAACCCCCTGTACAATTTTAACTGGATTGAACAAAATTAGCAACACAGGTATGTTGTATATTATGATATCAAAATCCAAAAAAACACGGGAAAAGAACATCTTTTCAAGCGGATTAATGCTTTCCCTGCTCACATTTATGTCCAGAATCCTCGGTCTCATTAGAGAAATGACAAAGGCCTCTCTCATGGGCACGAGCGCCCTGTCGGATGCCTTCTCCTTTGCGTTCATGCTCCCAAATCTTTTCCGGCGGCTCTTTGCAGAAAACTCTGTTTCTGTAGCATTCATCCCCACATTCAGGTCCTATCTTGATAATACGGATATTCCCAAAAAAGATACACAGACATTCATATCTGCAACGCTTACGCTTGTTTCCTTTCTTACAGCAGCAACAGTCGTTTTGGGAATTACGGCGGCGCCCCTGATTGTCCGTTATTTTTCAAAATCGGAATCTGCAGACATCATGAATGAAACAATACTTCTCACACGAATAATGTTTCCCTACCTTTTTGTTATATCAACAGCAGCGCTTTTACAGGGTATTCTTAATGCTCATAAAGTCTTTTCACCAAGCGGTTTTACACCAATCCTCTTTAATATTGCGGTCATTGCATCTTCCTATCTTTTATCCGATTTCAGCGGCAACCCGGCAAGAGCCATGGCAATAGGCGTTATGGCAGGAGGAATTGTACAGGCGGCATTTCAATTACCCTTTGTACTGCGCTTCGGATGGAAGCTGTCATTTACCGGTATAAGAACGGCATTCAGCAATCCGGGAACAAGAAGGGTTCTGCGCCTTATTGCACCCACTATACTCGGTATGGCGGCGTATCAGATGAATGATTTTGTTTCAAGTGTTATAGCAAAAAATGCTGGAGAAGGAATTCTTTCAAGTATACAATACTCTCTGCGGCTGCAGGAACTAATTCTCGGTGTATTCGCAGTAACTATTGGAACAGTCATACTCCCCGATATGTCTTCTTTAGCAAAGGCAAAAAAATGGGCTGAATACAACACCATGCTTTCGAAGTCGCTGCAGATTATTGCACTAATAACTATACCCATCACTTTTTTCTCATTAACTGCGGGAGAAAACCTCATAATTCTCTTGTATAAAAACAAAAGCTTTACCGATGAGTCGGTGAAGTTAACACTGAGCGCATTCTTTTTTCATATTTGCGGTCTTTTTTTCATTGCGTCAAATCGAATTCTGGCTCCAGCGTTTTATGCACAGGGAGATGCCAAATCACCGACATTTGCAGGCATTATCGGTTTTGCAGTTAATATGGTTCTTGCATTCCTTTTGTCGGCTTCGATGAAGGGGTCAGGAATAGCCCTTGCCTTGTCGGCAGCAAGTATTGTAAATACAGCAGGGCTTTTTATATTATTAAAGAGAAAAGGAGCTGTTGACTGTGGTTTTGTTCTTAAAAATGCAAGTCTTTACGCTTTAAAAATGACAATTCTTTCTTTAATCGCAATTACTCCTGTCTATTTGCTTAAATCACGAATTTTTAGTATCTTTGAGGGGTCAGGAAGATTTATTGAACAAGGAGTACCGCTTTTTATATGCGGACTCATCTTTGCAGCCGGCGGAATACTACTGCTCATCCTGACAAAAGATTCCCTGCTTGAAGGACTGATAAAAACAGTTAAAAACAAGCTTTCAAAAAACAAATGAGGTTTTCATGAATACATTGTTTCAAAAAAGAAGAGCAGACCTGGCCCGCTGGATGGCGGGTAATAATGTGCAGGCTGTTGTATTTGAAGATACCGAAGGGCGCAGAAGCCCGGCAGTACGATATTACACAAATCATCCTGAAGATGCAATTCTTGTCATAAATAACAAGGCAGAAGCAGTTTTATGCCCGTGGGATGAAAATATTGCTAAACAGAAAGCAGTTATTGAGACCATCGTTCCCTACACAAAATATGACAGAACTGCCATAAAGGCGGTCGGAGCACTTTTAAAACTGCTTAAGGTCCCGGAAAAGTCACGGGTCGAAATCCCCTCTATAACACCCTACCCTGTTTTTCTTCGTTATGTTGAGGCCTTTCCCCAATACGACATCTTGTGTAAAGAAGAATACACCCATCACTTTGCTGTAGAACAGCGGCAGGTCAAAGATGAATACGAAATATCATGCGCACGAAAAGCTGCAGAAATAACAAACCGTATTATTGACACAATTGAAACGCAGATAAAAAAAGGAAAAATTAAAACTGAAACTGATGCGGCGCTTTTAATAGAGAAAGAATGCAGAGCAGCCGGATGCGAGGGAACAAGCTTCGCAACCCTTGCAGCAGGTCCCTCACGCAGTTTCGGTATTCATTGTTTTCCAAACTATACCGACGCACAATTCCCTGCAGACGGACTTTCGATTCTTGATTTTGGTGTAAATTACAGCGGGTACGCCAGCGATGTAACCCTGACTTTTGCCAAGGGAGAATTAACAGAAGAACAGGAAAAGCAGATTCAGCTTGTCGAAAAAGCATACGATGCAGCCCTGCACCTGTATGAAAAGGGTGTTCCGCTTCGAACTCCGGCGCTCAAGGTTGATGAGATTTTTGCAAAGGCAAAAAGAAAGATGCCGCATTCACTTGGCCACGGAATGGGTCTTGAAATTCACGAAGCACCCTGGATCAGGGCAAAAACAGAACCTGAGAAAACATTTCAAACAGGAATGATAGCCAGCCTTGAGCCGGGATTATACGACCCAGCAATAGGAGGATGCCGTCTTGAGAACGACATCCTCATAACAGACCAGGGGCCGGAAGTATTAACACGATCAAGAATTATAAGAATTCCTTAATTTACTCCCAGGCTGATAAAAGATCTGATATTTTTAAATTAAGTATTGAAGCAATTTTTTTATCATGCAGTTCACGAACAAGGTCTTTTAAGTACTCAAGCGTTTTTTGTACTGCACGGGAATCAAGTTCAATACTGTCGAGTTCTGCATCAGGAATTCCGTCAAAATCTCTAATACTCTGGGCTGTGCGCAGCAGGCCGGGAGAACCGGACATTTTTTTAAGCAGAAAATCAATACGAAGATGATCAAGACTTGACAAATATTCACTCTTTTTATCCTGCGGAAGAAAATTACATAAGTCCTTTAGATTTTCCAGCAATGCAGACAGATCGGTATATTGTATTGATTCTGAGGAATCACACAGGGTTTCGAGATTCGAAATTTTATCTGATATCTTTTGAACAATGGTACTTGCAGAACTTTCAGCTCCAACACCGGAGCCTGATTGATCATCATCAGGATTAAGAGGCATCAGAGCATTCTCATCATTTTCTAAAAAGTCCATTGCCTCATCGCTGAGAGGGGATTCATCAACATCATCAATCTCCGGAAAACTGTCTTCCGAATCTTCTTGGGGCACTACCATTTCACCCTGTTCATCAGCCCCATTCTGCACTGCATCTTCATCATGTTCTTTACTGTCGTCCTGCTCTCCAGTTTCATCCTGTTCAACGGTTTCATCCTTCTCCACAGATGCTGCTTGGGGGACTGCAGCATCTTCATCAAGCGGAAGTTCAAAATCATCATCATCTAAAAGGGCCTCAGGCAGAACGTACTCTTCTTTTCGTTCATCAACCTCCGGCTCCTCCTCTTTCACAGGGAACTCAGGTTCAGTGCCTTCATCACTTTCCGGTTCGCCAAAAAAGGGTTCATCAGAAATTCCATTTTCAGAATCATCCCCAAATACAGGTTCTTCGATTTCAGGCTCATCAATCAACGGTTCATCAAGGTCACTTTCATCGGAAAGAAAATCTTCAGGTTCTTGC
>JAKJFV010000172.1 GCA_022704725.1 Spirochaetota bacterium | reverse complement strand
TCTACCCTCATAATACTTAGCATACAGAGCTTCTGCAAAGGTAGTTTTTTGAAGAAGAGGCTCTGCCTGGGCAGTATTAAATTCTTCAAGTAAATCAAAACGTTCTTTGTTAAAAATAAAATAGTGCGTTGCAGGATTGAATCTATAAACAAGGTTTTCATTATCTGTTTTACGCAGGCTGCTCGAAAGTATAAAGTCTATTTCCTTAGTTTCCAGAAGAGCCTTTACCATGTCATCATTGTGATCAAAATACCGGAAGAAAACATTATCAAAACCTGCTTTTTTATATA
The DNA here is from genome assembly GCA_022704725.1 of Spirochaetota bacterium. Classification (GTDB taxonomy): domain Bacteria; phylum Spirochaetota; class Spirochaetia; order Treponematales; family Treponemataceae; genus JAAZLA01. Next base: position 4,028 of record JAKJFV010000172.1, on the reverse strand, counting down.
TCTTTGTAAACTCTTCCTCGCGGATGCATCCTGTGCGAAGTCCGATTATATAATTACCTGGAACAATCTCTTTTTTTTGTGAACTTGATGTAAGCATCTCATAAGCAATACCGCAGCCGAAACGGGGAAATAAGAATTTTTGTTCTCTTTCGGGAGATTTTCTTACACTGCCGACAATATCGAGCTCGCCTTTTTCAAGCATTTTTAACGCAAGATCATATGACAGCGGAATCTGCCGGCCGGTTAAAGAACCGCTCTCATCACGTTCTTCTATGCTGGTAATGAACTCATACTGCCAGTCATTATATTTTTGAATTTCCCTCAGGTATTCATACCCGAATCCTGAAAATTCTCCATCCGTCAGATTTTGATACCCGTCATATAAAAAGTAGCCGACACGCACCTGATGGGAAAAAAGAGCATTCATGAGAACAAGAAAAAAAACTAAACACAGGCTTTTTTTTGAGTACTTCACACTCGCCTTCCTCTTTTGTTATTTAAGAAAAAACAGATTCCAGCCGTACTGTTGTGTTTTCGTATTCTTGAAAAATATCTTTTACCTCATTAAAGCACTGCAGCAAGCCCGCGGAAAAGACACCGCACTCGCCGTCATTGATCATTCGCACGGCTTCTTCGTGTGTAAAGGCCTTCTTGTAGACTCTTTCACTAACGAGGGCATCATAAACGTCTGCAAGGGCCACAATTTGCGCCCAAAAAGGAATTTCGTCGCCTTTTAAGCGGTCGGGATAACCTGATCCGTCATACCGTTCGTGATGAAACCGGCAGATGTCATAACAGTATTTGTAAAACTCAGCATCGTTTATGTAATGCAGGCGGGATAGTATAGAACAGCCCTGCAGTGTATGATTTTTCATTATTTCAAACTCATCCGGGGTGAGCTTGCCCGGTTTTAAAAGTATATAATCGGGAGTTGCAATCTTGCCAATATCGTGCATAGCGGAGGCGTTAATAATTTTTTCCTCTGTCTCTATAGAATCACATACAAACAAACCCTTTTCTTCGGCTTTTTTTAGAAGAATACGTGTAAACGTGCGTATTCTAAAAATATGGGCGCCGGATTCCAAATCGCGGAATTCGACAACCGTACTCAAGGTATCAATAACGAAATCATTTGTTTTTTTAAGCCGCTCTGCCTGTTCTTGTATTTTAACAGTCTGAGTCCTGACCATCTGCTCCAGATGACGCTTATGAATATACAAATTTAGTACGTTTTCTACCCGCCGTTTTACTATATACGAGTCATACGGTTTTGTAATAATATCTGAAACGCCTATTTCATATGATATCTTTTCATTTTCTTTACTTGTTGAACCGGTTATGAGTATTACAGGAATAGACTTTAAGTATTTTTGTTCCGCCATAACCTTTAAAACATCAATACCGGTCATTTTAGGCATAATAATATCGAGAAGAATTACTAGAATCCGGCTTTTTTCCCGCTCCAGCAGAGAAAGCACCTGCTCCCCGTCCGCAGCTTCTAAAATATCGAAGTCATTTTTAAAAAGCTCACGAAGAATACTTCTATTCATTTCGTCATCATCAGCTATTATTATTGCCTTTTCCATGTATTTTCTCCTAGCTATATAATAGCATGAGAATTTAATATTTCATAGGAAGTTTATACTATTTTACGTATTGAACTGGATTCTTAATAAAACTAATACTCAAACATTCATGAAGCGCATAAAATTTTTCAAGGAAAAAAAATACCGCCAGACAAAGCTTAATTATGTCTGACGGCCCGTTTTTTTAATAACTCCGTTTTTACTTATATTTTTTTAAAAATTCATCCGGATTCATAACAGCATCATAGGCTTTTTTTGCACTAAAATAGCGGTCAAATAGAAGAGGACTGCCGAAGTCTCTCCAGCTTTGAGAATCCGCCTTTCCCCAAAAAGTAATACGTTCAATATGGTCTGCATGCCGTACATATACATTGAATAGACCTGCGTACAATTTTGCCTGAGCCGTCTCATCTGCAGCAGATAGAGGAGGTTTAGCCTTATTTTTATAGGTTCCTGCAGGAATGTCGAGCTCAGTTACCGCAATTCTCACCCCTGCCTGTATAAACCGTTCTATAGATTTTTCTACTTGTGCAACAGAAAGATCTCCGACCCAGTAATGCGACTGCATGCCGATCCCTTCTACAAGAGGTCTTTTAGAGAGGAAGTTCAGTCCTGTTTTTTTCCATTTTGCATTGAATTCCTCGACCATAAGTGCTGCAGCCTCACGTTTCCATGGTTCATTCAGGTTATAATCATTGTAATAGAGGACTGCATTTTTATCGGCTTTGCGTGCAAAAACAAAGGCATCATAAAGATAATCAGCACCGCTTTCGCCTTTCTCCTTGTCTGCACCGTTTTCATAAGCCTTATACCAGGGAGAATCTTTACGGAGGACAGATTTCCAATCAGTCGGGATATCTGAACCGCCGTCAAAAGCTTCATTCACAACTTCCCAGGATAAGAACTTTCCCTTGAAATGTGTGACAACTGTTGTAATATATTCTTCAAGATTTTTCTTTGCTTCTTCTCTTGTTAAGGGCGAACCATTTGAATTTGTTGTAAGCCACCTGGCAGATTGAGAATGCCAGACCAGGGTATGTCCGTTGACTTGAATTCCATTGTCCAAGGCCCATGACACAAGCTTATCTGCACTTGCAAAATTATATTTCCCCTTACTTGGTGCAAGATACTGAGGCTTCATATCGTTCTCTGCGGTCATGACAACATACTGATTTTTAAACATGTCCATTGTTTTTGAATCAATAAGATCACCGGAACTTAGAATATTCCCAATAAGAAACTTGCCCTCATACTTTTTTGCTATTGATGGAAGAGTAAGATCCCATGCAGGAATTGTAACTTTTTTAATTTCACCAATTTGAGTAATAGTAATTTCATCAATATACCAGATATCAGCATGCTTTGACTCATCGTTGATTACAAAACGGAAGTCTAGTGTAGTAATATCTTCCTCCATGAATGGAGTTTTTATTGAAACTTCTTTCCATGTATCAATGGGCATCGTACCGAATTCGGCAGGCATCTTAAAGGCTGCAAGATGATACGCACCGTTCAGAACAACACCGGGACCTGTGAGGATGCTTTTTCCCTCATTTCCCTTGGAAGGAGCATAAAAAGAAACAGATATTGTGTATTCTGTTCCTGCAGGTAAGGGCTTTGGAAGCGTTAATCTTACAGCGTTCTCTGCACCGGTATAAGTGGTTCCCTCTTTATGAGTAACTTGTAAAGAAGAAGTGTCAGTCTTTCCAAAATTGTTGACCCATTGAATATCTGATGAAGCATTTGCTGTAAATTGATTCTTTAATGATGTATCAGAAAAATCATACATCAAATTTATTTTTTGTGCGGCAGCTTGAAACAAGACTGATACGAGAAGCGCAGCACACAAGACTAGATTTCGTCCCCTAATATAAGATTTCCCATTAAAAAACATCATGCCTCCTATTAGTTGCCATACTAGCATATTTATTGTACACCGGAATATATGAGAGTGCTTTAGGATGTTTTCTCTATAGTATATAGGCAGGAAGATTATTTTTATATTTTAAAAGTAAACAAAAAAAGGCGGAAACATCTGTTTCCGCCTTCGGCTTTTACGCATCTTTAGTTGATTTTTTTTCACGTTTTTTTTCACGTTTTTCTTTTAAAGAAAGTACAGGCTTTTTCTTTTCCTCTGCCTTTCCTTTGTCTTTACCTTTTGGCATCTAAACACCTCCTCATATGGTGCGTCTATTGAGAGTATACACCTGAAAAGTTAAAAAGAAAAGAAAAAAAGTAAACATATATATTACAGTAGGAAAAATGTGTTTTAGAGCGAGATAATGTACAGGGTTTTTTTTACTCATTAAATAAAACAAAATAATGGATAGTTCATGCATAAAAGAAATAGACAGATTTAAAATCTTTCGTTCTCATGGTATACTCAAAAATTATGAATACAAAACCAGTAATCGCTGTAAGCATGGGCGACCCTGCGGGTAT
>JAKJFV010000171.1 GCA_022704725.1 Spirochaetota bacterium | reverse complement strand
CACACACATTCCGAGTTTAGTTTGTATGCTGCGGCAAAGCTTGTAAGAAGAAAACTCGGACTACCCCACATTCATACACTACATGCCTATTATCCTGATTATCTTTACTATGTTCCCCTTCTCCAGCCTTTTCTGCAGCATAAACTTCCGGACATTATCAGGCAAATATTGCGAAAATCATGTTGTGTTGTAGCACCTTCAAAAAAAATTCAGGACTATTTAATAGGAGTAGGATTAACAACACCTATTAAGCTTATTCCGAACGGCATAGATCTTTCACCCTTTTATGAACCCTCCCCGCAATCGACAGAAGAAATTAAAGCATTCAAAAAACTCTATTTCATAAATGATACTGATAAAGTAATTGTTTTTGTCGGAAGATTAGCAACAGAAAAAAATATAAATATACTGCTGCAGAATTTTAAGCAGATTCTTGAGATTAGACCGGATACTACCCTGCTCTTAATTGGAGACGGCATGGATAGACGCGCTCTACAGACCTACACTGCAGAATTGGGAATTGAAAATAAAGTCATTTTTACAGGTTATTTGCGATGGCCGGATCAAATTCAAACAGCCTATAAAGCATCTGATCTCTTTATGAGCGCATCTCACAGTGAAGTACATCCAATAACTTTCATTGAGGCTATGGCGGCAGGACTTCCAATAGTTGCAGCAGATGATGAAAGTATATCAGACATGGTAAAAAACGGTGTAAATGGGTGGGCAATAAAAAACGACAAAGAACTTTGGGATAAAGCGGTAAAAGTTCTCGAAAATGACGGTACAAGGATCGCGATGGGCCTTAAGTCAAAAGAACTCTCGTTGAATTATTCCATAAACAGATTCGTAGAATCCATGATTGAGATTTATTCCTCTTATATCAAAAAATAATTATATAAAATCATGTTGCAATGATTCTGGTCTTAGTGTATTTTAGGTATAATGATTACTTCCGAAGATAAAAAAGCTATTCTTCATTTTCTTAATACTGCCGACTCATGCATCAGCGGATACCCGAGTCCTTATGCAGCACTTGAAAATACCTGGAATTTTGACGGGGAACAGACTAACGGAACAATAAAAGAGACCGCATCAGAAAAACTTCACTCCGGCATTACAATTGATCATTTAAATGAAAAAATTGCCCAATGTACACGTTGCCCTCTGGCTAAAACCCGATCATTAACCGTACCCGGTGAAGGAATCAATAAACCCCTCGTGATGGTTATAGGGGAAGGTCCGGGAGCTGATGAGGATGCAAGCGGAAGACCCTTTGTCGGAAAAGCAGGCCAGCTTCTGGACAAAATGCTTATAGCAATTGATCTTTCAAGAAATACGAATACCTATATTGCAAATATTGTGAAATGCCGGCCGCCGCAAAACAGGGATCCCCTACCGGAGGAAGCTCAAGCCTGCAGATCCTTTTTAGATTTACAAATACAGCTACTTAAACCAAAAATGATACTTGCGATCGGCAGAGTAAGCGCCCAAAACCTCTTAGGCTGTAAAGAGTCAATTGGAAACTTGAGAGGCAAATTCTTTGAATATAAAGATATACCCCTTATGCCTACCTATCATCCGAGCGCCTTACTGCGGGATGAAAGCCTTAAAAGACCTGCATGGGAAGACCTCAAAGTTTTTAGAACTAAACTTAACGAAATACTAAGCGCCGAAGGTACATAATGAACCGGTATGCACAAATTCTTGTAAATGTTCCGGTCTGTCAGTCCTTTACCTACGAAATAACAGAAAAAACGAAAATGCCTGGAGATTCGTCATTAGTTGTTCCCGGAATGAGAGCAGAAGTTATGTTCGGTTCAAGAAAGGTTATAGGTTTTATTATAGACCTTAATGACAAAGCCCCTGATGGCATTCCGCTTGAAAAAATTAAGTACGTCTTGCGAATAATCGACGAAGAGCCGGTATTTACACGTGAATTAATTGAACTGTCCAAAAACATTTCCCGGTATTATCTGTGTTCCCAGGGTGAAGCATTAAGTGCGATGGTTCCCTCAGGCAAAAGAGAAAGCGGTACCTCATCATTTATTGAAGAACCTTCTGATTATGTAAAAAATGATTTATCTGAAGAGCAAAAAGATGCAGTGAAGAAAATTATTCAATCTGTAGATACTAAAAAAACGCTTTTTCATTATCTTTACGGAACAACTGGATCCGGTAAAACAGAAGTCTTTCTTCAGATTGCCCAGCACATGCTTAGTCAGGGAAAGGGAGTCATTTATCTAGTACCTGAAATAGGACTTACACATCAGGTAGTAGAGGAAGTCAAAGAACGGTTCGGAAATACAGCCGCTGTCCTTCATTCAGGACTTACCGGAAGTAAAAAACTGGCAGAATGGAAAAGAATAATAAAAAATGAGGCCCGTGTCGTTATTGGTGCAAGAAGCGCTGTGTTTGCGCCGGTTTCAAATCTTGGTGTCATTATTCTTGACGAGGAACACGATACATCCTATAAATCCGGTAATACTCCGCGCTACCATGCACGACAGACAGCCATGATGCGGTGCTCAAAATTGAAAATACCGCTCATTATGGGAAGCGCAACACCGTCCGTTGAAGCCTGGCAGCTCATGAACGATGGAATTATTGAAAAACTTTGTTTAACCAAACGCTTAAGCGGAGGGAAACCTCCGGAAATTGAGGTAGTAAATCTATCCTGTACCAAGGAAGACTGCTCAAGTATATCAAAAACACTTGAAAAACAGATACGTGAAGTACATGCACAGGGAAGACAGACAATTTTATTTTTAAACCGCCGCGGATTCACTCATTTTTTTAAATGCTCCTCCTGCGGTTTTGAACTCACCTGCAAAAACTGCTCTGTATCCCTCACCTATCATGCATCAGATAAACGATTACGATGCCATTACTGCGGATACTCAATAACTCAGCCCTCAACCTGTCCGGAATGCGGATCTTTAGATATTGGATATTTCGGATTCGGCACAGAATTCATAGAGAGTGAAGTAAAGGCAAAATTTCCTGATTGTACCGTCGAACGGATAGACACAGACAGCCTTGACAACAGAGATGCCCTGGAAGAAAGACTTGAAAAATTCAGGCAGGGAAAAACTGATATTCTCTTAGGCACACAGATGATTGCGAAGGGTCTTAATTTTCCAAATCTTAAACTTGTAGGCGTAATCCTTGCAGATACTGGGCTGCATCTGCCCGATTTTAGAGCAGCAGAACGCACTTTTTCTTTATTGGTACAAGTAGCCGGGCGCGCAGGACGTTTTTTCCCCGACGGCAAAGTTATTGTACAAAGCTTTTATCCAGACAGACCTGCAATAAAATTTGCCTGTACCAATGATATACAGGGATTTTATGATTATGAAACAGAACAGCGCAAACTTCTCTTTTTTCCTCCTTTTTCACGGCTTATCAGGCTCGTCTTTAGAAGTGCACAGAAACAGCTTAGCGAACAAGCTTCCTCTTCTGCCTATGAAGTTTTAGAAAAAGAACTTATTCAGGTAAAACAAAAAACGCCAATTGAAAATGGTTATTATGATGAAATCTTGGGACCTTCCGAATGCCCCTTAGCAATGATTGCAGCAAATTACCGTTTTCAAATTGTACTAAGGGCAACTACAATACAGCATATACATTCTGCAGTACACCGCTTTATAAATTTCTATAAACCTCTTAGCGGAGTGTATATAGAGGTTGACGTAGACCCGGTAAGTTTGTTATAAAATATAGATGACCCAGAGTTTAGAAGATTATTTAGAAGTAATCGGCAATTTAGCAGAAGAAAATAACAATCCCCGAGTAAAAGACATTGCAGAGCGATTATCGCTCACAAAGCCCTCAGTCCATGTTGCCCTTCATACATTGGAAGAACGGGGAATGATACAACATGAGCATTACGGTGCAATAACGCTGACTGAACAGGGTAAAAAAGTATATAAACAGATAAAAGAAAAACATGATATTCTAACTCTGTTTTTAGAAAAAATTGTCGGTGTAGATAAAGAAGTTGCAGAAAAAGACGGATGCGCAATGGAGCATATAATCAGCGACGAAACATTTGAAAAAATAAAAAAAATGGTCAAGTAAAAACATTTTATAACCCTTTTATTAGTTAAAGGCATTTGATTTTCTTTTTTTCCAAATACCTTTGACTTTTATTTTCTTTTTTGATATTATTCAATTTATCCTTGGGATCATAGCTCATCTGGATAGAGCAACTGCCTTCTAAGCAGTAGGTAGGGGGTTCGAGTCCCTCCTGGCGTACCAGAGCCCCGGCGATCCGCAGGCGGAAATGAATATGGTGGGTGTAGCGTAGTTGGCTAACGCGTCAGATTGTGGCTCTGAAGACCGAGGGTTCGAGTCCCTTCACTCACCCCATTTTT
>JAKJFV010000170.1:4160-4392 GCA_022704725.1 Spirochaetota bacterium | reverse complement strand
TCAACAGAGGAAAGAGGAAGAGACAGGCAAAGCAGAATAAGCATGCAGACTAGTATTGGTTTTCTTTTCATTTTATTTATCCTCCGCATTAGCATCCACGGGAAATAAGGATATTGCTTTATCCAAAATTTTCAGAGCATCTGTACCCTTTACAGCTGAACCGGGATCCATAGAACCTGGAATCACATTTTTATGCACTAATTCTCTGTAAGAATAGCGGTCATTTTTGAAG
>JAKJFV010000170.1:0-4150 GCA_022704725.1 Spirochaetota bacterium | reverse complement strand
AAAAAGTCCGCCCTTAACCTTAAAAGCTCTTGCAATGAGCCGGCTGTACTGTGAAGTCTTAATGGGGCTTTGGGGATCCGGAATTTTCCTTATCCATTGTGTTTCGGTGAAAAGCTGCCATGCCTGATTTGAAGCAGCATCTTCCGGTAATCTTTCACTGCCTGCCATTACGAGATAGACTGCCTGTTCCCAGGAAACGGATTCAGCTTCCAGTACAGTGGTAAAAAATGCTGCACTTTGAGCAAATGAAAAAGAACTCAAAGAAACTATAAGTACAAAAAAAATAATAGCTTTCATACAGAATTTTTTAGTTTTCATACATATCTCCTGTAAACTTAAAATATATCTATAACTGCATTGTAACACATATTCAGCTATTTTAAAGGAAGTTTGCCTGCTTTTTTGGTTCTTTTTACACTGGATAAACCTTCTTCCTTTTGATACAGTACAAGGCGATGTATACCATTTATATAGTAGAAGATGACCAAACCATTGCAAATTCTCTTAAAAAACACCTTGAATCCTGGAGTTTTACTGTTTTTTGCGCAGGAAATTTTAAAGAGATTTTTGAAGAATTTACTTCATGCAAACCCCATCTTGTCCTCATGGACATGACACTCCCCTTTTACAACGGATATCACTGGTGCACAAAAATTAGAGAGCTGTCAAAGGTGCCTGTTATATTCCTTTCTTCATCAGCTGATAACATGAATGTACTCATGGCAATTAATATGGGAGCCGATGACTTTATTGCAAAACCTTTTGACCTTCATATTCTTACAGCCAAAATTCAGGCTCTTTTACGCAGAACCTACAGCTTTACACCCCGTTCTGAACTTCTTGCCCATAAAGACATGATTCTCAATATAGATGACGGTTCTTTTACTTATAATGAAAAACGCTACGAGCTTACAAAAAATGAATTCCGTATACTTTTAACCCTCTTTGAAAATAAGGGTAAAATTGTAAGCCGCGACGCTCTTATGAACAGACTTTGGAGTGATGATTGTTTTGTTGACGATAATACTCTTACCGTTAATGTGAACCGGCTTAGAAAGAAACTTGAAGATGCAGGAACACGCGGATTTATCGGTACTAAAAAAGGGGAAGGATACATTGTATGAAGAGAAATCCTATTACCCTTATTCGTCCCTACCTCCGTTCAAAAATACTTATTTTCATAATTCTTTCTTTTTTTGTTCTAATTTTTTCCATACTTTCCTTTATTTTTACACTGCCCTTCGAAATTCTTTCTTACACGCTTGTATTAACCCTTTTTGCTGCATTATCGGGTATCTGCATCGAGTTTTATTTCTATTGTAAAAAAATACAAAAAATTGATGTAATAATGGATTCTATACCTCATTCAATTGATAATCTGAGCGATGATGCAAAAGGGATTGAACAAAAATATGAAAACTGTATAAAAAAATTCTATCTTTCCTATGCAGAAACTGCAGAGCTGTATGAACCGACAGGAGCCTTGGATTCTCATGCAACAGACGACCTTCTGGATTTATTTAAGACAATAAACGAGGACGGACAAACCTTATTAATGGTAACACATAGTGTAAAAGCTGCATCCCGCGCGAAGCGTGTGCTTTTTATAAAAGACGGAAAAATATTTCATCAGCTGTATAAAACAGGAACAAGTGATCAGGAGATGTATCAGAAAATTTCTGACAGCCTTGCATTTTTAGCAAAGAAGGAGAGCGGCGATGAATAACTTCTTCTTTACAAAACTGGCTGTGAGCAATATAAAAAAGAATTCGCCAATATATGTACCCTACATTGTTACCTGTGTTATTACCTTTGCCATGTTTTACATCATCTGCTTTTTGTCGCTTAATGAAAGCATGAAGGATATTTACGCAGCCGGATACGCAATGTCCTTATTCAATATGGGACGCTATGTCGCAGTTATTTTTTCTGTTATTTTTCTTTTTTACACTAATAGTTTTATTTTGAAACGGCGGAAAAAGGAAATCGGTTTATTCAATATTCTGGGACTCGGGAAGCCTCACATAGCACTGGTGCTTTTTATAGAGACCCTTATAACCTTTGTTACAACCATCTGTCTGGGCTTTATACTCGGTTCCGTTTTCTGTAAACTCATATTTTTTATTATCCTGAAGATGCTGCACATGAATATTGCACTTCGCTATATTTTTTCTTTTAAGCCGTTACTCATGAGCTGCACTGTTTTTTCTGTACTATTCGCTCTTATACTGATTTTTAATCTTTTTAATATCAGTGTTTCAAACCCGATACAGCTGCTTAAAGGAAGCAGCACCGGAGAAAAGGAGCCGAAGACGAAACTTATATCTACCATTCTCGGCCTGATATTCCTGGGGATCGGTTATGTTTTTTCGTTAACAGCCTCTTCAGGTCTTTCTGTAATAATTTTTTTCTTTCCGGTTGTCTTAAGCGTTGTAATCGGGACATACCTCCTCTTTACCGCTGGAAGTATAACGCTTTTAAAATCGCTTAAAAAGAACAAGAACTTTTACTATCAGACTAAAAACTTTACCTCCGTTTCCGGGCTTTTGTACCGGATGAAGCAGAATGCGGCAGGACTTGCAAACATCTGTATATTGAGCACCTTGGTTCTTTTTATGATTTCTACTACAGCCTCTCTTTATATAGGAAGCGAGGATGCACTTCATACCAATTATCCGTATGATATTTCAATTGATATAACCAATGCACCCTTTGACTCGCTTGGCGACACCGCCTCAATTATCAGCAGAGAAGCACAGGAAGACGGAAAAATACTTGCAGATGCAGACACCTTACATCTTTTATACTCTCACAGCGATTCTGATAAACAGGTTATATCAGCAGAAAATCTAAAAGAACGGTCTTTTGTTTTGTGCATCAGCATAGGCGATTACAATAGAATTATGAAAAAAAGTGAAACACTAAACGATGGAGAAGTTCTTTTATATGAGAAGCATCATCACCTTAAAGAAAACTCTTTTATGCTTGCAGATAAATCTTTCAGCGTTAAGAAATTCATCAACGAATATCCTTTACTAAGTCTGAGTACAGGAAGTGTAATCACATCGTTCTATGTAGTCCTTTCTGAATCTGACTTTAAACGCGCTGCAGAATTTTCAGTTGATGGAAAGACTCCCTCCTTTACAAAAAACTATTTTACAGGCATAAACCTTTCTGACGCTTCTCCAGAAGAAAAAATGAGTTTTTCAAGAAGATTATACAGTACCTTAGAACCGCTTAAAAATAATGGAGCCGGATTAAAGATTGTTGCCCGCGATGCAGAAAGAGGCAGCTTATACGAAATGTACGGCAGCTTTCTATTTCTCGGTATTTTTCTTGGAGCGCTCTTTCTTATGGCTACTGTTCTCATCATGTACTATAAGCAGATAACAGAGGGTTTTGAGGACAAAGACAGATTCCTTATTATGAAAAAAGTAGGGATGAGCGATAATGAAGTTAAAACTTCTATAAACCGCCAGGTTATAATGGTGTTCTTTCTTCCCATAGGAGCAGCTGTTGTTCACATTGCCTTTGCTTTCCGCTTAATGACCCTGCTTTTAGAAGCTCTGTATCTGGTGAATATCGGGTTATTTCTTACAACAACGATAATAACTATTGCTGTATTCTTTGGTATCTATACACTGGTGTATATAAGGACTGCAAAAACGTACTATAAAATAGTACACGCAGCTTAAAACGAAGACTTTAGTATTAAAAATTTTCCTTTACTATAGGTCTGCCGGATTTGCAGCATACTTGCATTTCCGGCATTTTCTTATCATACTGTGAAGCATGATTACTATACAAAAAACATTTATGGATACACCTTTTCTAAAAACACTCGGACGTGTACCGCCTTTTTCGCCAAAAAACGGCGCCCTTCATACTTTCTGGACAGGAAGCGGTTTTGAAACTGCCGTAAAGGCCTGTGAGGTATGGGTCGAGATTGAAAGCGATTACACCGTGTATGAAAGCTGGGTAAGCGTCTTTATAAACGATGCCTGGATTGCCCGTTTTATGGTCCACAAAGGCAGACAATGGTATTGCCTTGCAAGAAATTTAAATGCAGAAAATGTTCAGCATATTAAAGTATTAAAAGATACACAGGAAATGGCAGGCGACAATAATCATATAGTAAGTTTCTGCAGTC
>JAKJFV010000016.1:288-13005 GCA_022704725.1 Spirochaetota bacterium | reverse complement strand
CTTTAGGAGCGGCTTTGTGGATACAACAGTTGTATTAGTAGAAGATCATCCTCTCTTTTCAAAAGGATTACTCCAGCTCATAGAGAGCGAAAAAGGGTTTATTGTTGAAGGAGAAGCAAGAACCGGTGAAGAAGCGCTTTCTCTTATTAAAGAAAAGAAACCTCAATTTGCAATTGTAGATCTCAACTTAGGCGATGAGGACGGACTGGAGATTATTAAGATGCTTAAGCAGGAACAGCCCTCTCTCTTTGTACTTGTGTTATCTATGTTTGATGAGCGTTATTACGCAGAAAGAGCACTCAAAGCCGGTGCACATGGCTACATAATGAAAGAAGAAGCCCCTCACAAGGTAATTGATGCAATTAAAACAATTCTTTCGGGGAAAATCTGGCTTAGCGATAATGAACGGGATCATCTTTATGAATATATTTCAGGGAATTCTGCAAAAGAAACCGACAAGTGGTGTGCCAGTATTAATACACTTTCAAACAGACAGCTCCAAATTTTTAATATGATCGGAAAGGGCCTCGGCACTATAGAAATTGCAAATAAATTAAATTTAAGCACAAAAACCATAGATGCTCATAAGGAGCACATAAAACAGAAACTCCATTGTAATTCGTCCCAGGAATTAAGACAGCTTGCAGTCGAATGCAACAGCCGGTTGATTACGAAATAGACAGTTTTTCAAGTGTCCCTTTCCTGCGGGTGAATTACAACCTGCAGAAAGGGAATTTTTATTCCTTCCTCTGTAAATGCTTTTTTAATGCCTATGTGAAGTTCATTTTTAATGTTCAAAAAATTTTCATTTCGAAACCATACTCCAAGAACCACATCAATACCTGAGGCTCCAAAACCGTCAAAAAAAACAACGGGAGCCGGATCTGTCAGACCCGACGGACACCCGGGGACAACAGATTTAAGTACTTCTAAAACCTTTTCCAAGTCTTCTTTGTAACTAACACTTATTCTAACATCCATTCTTCTTTGCGGATAATAGCTGTTATTAATAAGGTTTGACTTTATAATAGTCTCATTTGGAATTCGCACAGCCTTGTTATCGGGTGTTACAATCTTAACTGATAAAAGATCTACAGAATCCACAGTTCCTGCTGTTCCGTCCACACTGATAAAGTCTCCAATTTTTAAAGCATGTTCGCTCAGTACAAAAAAGCCCGAAATAATATTGCTGAACGATGTCTGCGCGGCAAAACCTACTGCAACTCCGGCAATACCTGCTGCACCCAATAGGGTTGTAAGCTTAATGCCGAAAAAGTTTAGTACAGATAAAACCACAATAGTATAAAACGTGTATCGTACAATTTTATCTGATACAGCCTGCGTCTGTTTGCTGAATTTTTTTGTTGTAATTGAATTAACATATTTTCTAATAATCTTGTATAAGACAAAGGCTATAATAAATCCTAAAACTGCACCCCCGATGCGGAATGCATTTTCGACAGAAAAATTGCTTATGATTTTTTCCCACATTTTCTCTAATTCATTCATGTTGAAACTCCATTTTTTTTACAGTATTGTGCAATAAGACAGTCTTCGCACCGGGGTTTTCGAGCAGTACAAACATAACGGCCGTGCAGTACAAGCCAATGATGAGCATGGGTTAAGTATGATTCAGGAATCCGTTTTAGCAAATCCTGTTCAACCTGCTTCGGATTTATACCGTCCGACAAGCCTATTCTTGGTGCTATACGCAGTAAATGAGTATCCACAGGCATTGTTAACTCCCCTGCCAGCACATTGAGAATAACGTTCGCAGTTTTTCGACCCACACCGGGAAGGCTCTCGAGTGCGGTCCGTTCCAGCGGAACCCTTGAGTCAAACTTTTCAATAAGCATTTGACATAAGGCTATAACATGCCGCGCCTTAACACGATAAAGCCCGATAGTTTTTATATACTCCCGCAGAGCGTCTTCACCAAGGGCTAGAATTTTTTCGGGTGTATCTGCTGCAGCATAAAGAGCTGCAGTTGCCTTATTTACACTTTTATCAGTTGTTTGAGCAGACAAAACTACAGAAATAAGCAGAGTAAAATCATTAGGGGCAATAAGCTCAGTTTTAGGTTCCGGCTTATCGGCCTTAAAGAGTTCAAATATCTTTGTTATGTCCTCAGAAGTAAGAAGCTCAATCATATGCAAAGAAGGTTATCGTACAGCTTTTTTAAGCGCCTCAACCATATTCACCTGTTCCCAGGGGAAACAATCCCTTCCGAAATGACCGTATGAAGCAGTCTGCTGATAGATAGGTTTTTTTAAGTCTAGTTTCTTTACAATTCCTGCAGGAGTACAGTCGAAAACTTCTTTTACAGCATCTGCAATTTTTTCATCTGGGATGGCGCCGGTTTCAAAGGTTTCGACCATTATTGAAACGGGGAAAGGCACACCAATGGCATAGGCAAGCTGAACTTCACATCTTTGAGCAAGGCCTGCTGCTACAACATTTTTGGCAATGTAACGGGCCATATAGGCGGCAGAGCGGTCGACCTTTGAAGGATCCTTTCCGGAAAAAGCACCTCCGCCGTGACGTCCCATTCCGCCGTATGTATCTACAATAATTTTCCGTCCGGTCAAACCCGTATCTCCAAAAGGACCGCCAATAACAAAGCGTCCGGTTGGGTTTATGAAATACTTAGTTTTCGCATCCAAAAGACCAGTCGGCTCAAGAACCGGCTTGATTATATTTTCAATTATGCCTTCTTTTAAATCTGCATAACTGATATCTGGATCATGCTGATGTGATATAACTACAGTATCGAGCCGTACTGGTTTAAATCCCTCATATTCAATTGTCACCTGACTTTTTGCATCGGGGCGAAGCCATCTCATTGAACCGCCTTTACGCATTTCACTCGCCTTTCGTAAAAGGTTATGAGCAAACATAATTGGAGCAGGCATTAATTCCGCTGTTTCAGAGCAGGCAAACCCGAACATCATTCCCTGATCGCCTGCACCCTGCTGTCCCTCATATTCCTTTAGTCCTGTTCCTGCTACCCCTTGATTTATATCGGGCGACTGTGCGTGTATCATATTTAATACGGCCATTGAATCGCAGTCCAATCCGTATTCGGAATCTGTATATCCTATTTCACGGGCAATATTTCTTGCCGCCTGCTGAACATCAACAAAGGTGTTGGTAGTAATTTCACCGCCTACTAACACAAGCGCCGTAGAAGCAAAGGTTTCGCAGGCTACATGGCTCTCAGGATCATCTGAAAGACAGGCATCAAGCACTGCATCCGATATTTGATCGCAAAGTTTATCCGGATGCCCCTCGCCTACAGATTCTGATGTAAATAAATAGTGTTTATTGTTCATAGCAATTATCCCTTATTTTTTTTTCGGTACTGCACTACCCAGAATGCACATTATATAGTATACTGTTAAGACGTGAATTACAAGTAGGACTGAAGGGGGGATTGATGGCCTTATTCAAAAAATATAATAAGACTCAAAAAACCTGTGTTGTAACTTTTGAACTTACAGCAGAGGCGGCCAAAGGCGCAGAGAAGGTTTGGATAGCAGGCGATTTTAACAGCTGGAGCAGTATAGATACTCCCATGAAAAAACAAAAAGACGGCTCATTTAATATTAAACTTACCCTGGAAACCGGAAAAGAGTATCAGTTCCGCTACCTTGTAGACGGTAAACGATGGGAAAATGACTGGAATGCAGACAAATATGTCCCTGCACCGTTTTCTTTTACCGATAATTCTGTTGTTATTGTATAGCAAACTTAGTTAATTAGAATAAAGGCCGAATCAAGGATTTCGATTGAATCCCGTAATACATCAGAGGCATACACTTCATAATCTTTTGTGATGAGTATGCCTTTAATTTTTTTTTCGTTCATATAGGAAAGCCCTTTTTCCCTGCCTAATGCAAAAACAAGTGTAGATAATGCATCTGCCGTCATAGAAGAAGGATCAACAATAGTTACCGAGACTAGGCCGTTCTGAACAGAGTAACCGGTAGCGGAATCAAGAATATGGTGATACATAACACCGTCTTTAATAAAAAACCGCTCATATACTCCTGACGTTACAATACTCGCACTATAGGTTTCAATCTTAATCACAGGAGGCGCATTGGAATCAAAAGGGTTTTTAATCCCAATATTCCAGGCCTCTCCGTTCCCTTTACTTCCATATGCATAAATATTTCCGCCAAGATTCACAATTGCATACGGTATTTTATGCTCCTCTAAAATTATCATAAGTTCGTCGGCAGCCCACCCCTTAGCAATTCCGCCTAAATCCAAAGCCATTCCCTCTTCCTGTAAAAACACAGTTTCAGCGTCTTTATTCAAAATAATCTTTGAATAATCAGTTTTTTGAAGCGCCTTACTTACCTGCTCAGGAAGGGGAAGAGAGTCTTCCAAAGGATTAAAACCGGTAATATTCCACAAAGATACAAGAGGCCCCATTGCAGGATTAAAGGCGCTGCGGCTCTGTTCAGCAAAAGAAAGGGAAGCCTCAATGAGAAAAAAAGTATCGGCCGACACCTTTACCGGAAAGTCGCCGGCTGCCTTATTTATGTGAGCAATTTCGGACGAGGAAATTGTAACACTAAGCCTCTTTTCTATTTCATCAAGGCGGTCAAATATTTTTGTGTAAATTTTTTCTGTTCCGTACTCGAAGAGTTGAATTGTACAAACAGTATTTAATGCTGTCTGCGTTTTTTGAGGTATGGGAGATGGAGTACAGGACATAAAAAAAGAAATGCATAAAAAACTAATTATTGCTAATGTGAATTTTTGCATTTCTTTTTCCATTATTTTGTAAAACTAATGCGGAGTTCGCGAAGCTGCTGTTCGTCTACCTCACTCGGGCACTCGTCCATCGGACTCTGTGCAAAAGAGTTTTTAGGAAAGGCAATTACTTCTTTAATTGAAGTCTGCTTACACATAAGCATTACCAAACGGTCAAGGCCGGGTGCAATTCCGCCGTGAGGGGGCGCCCCGTACTTAAAGGCTTCTGTTAAAAAGCCGAATTTTTTTTCTGCCTGCGCCTCATCAAATCCGACAATAGAAAAAATTCTTTTTTGAAGTACCGGATCATGAATACGGATTGAACCCGATGCAAGCTCATAACCGTTAAGAACCAGATCGTATAAATCGCCCTTAACACTTCCCGGGTCAGATTCAAGCGTTGCATGGTATTTTTCCTGGGGCATAGTAAACATATGGTGAGCGGTGTCCCACTTATTTTCTTCTTCATTCCATTCAAACATTGGAAAGTCTACAATCCATGCAAAAGCGAATTCATCGGGATTGCAAAGATTTAAGTCTTTTCCAAGCTTGCTTCTTACGGCTCCAAGTGATGCGCAGGCTGTTTTTCTTTTAGCATCGGCAACAAAAAGTAGAAGATCTCCTTTTTTTGCACCAAGCTTATTACAAACGTCAGCAGTTTTACCTTCAAAAAACTTAGAGATTCCGCCTTCAAGGCCTGCCTCGCCTACCTTCATCCAGCCAAGCCCCTTAGCCTTATAAATCTTTGCAGCGGCTTCCAGCTCTTCAATAAGCTTGCGGGAGTATTTTTCTGCAGCACCGGGCACGACAAGAGCTTTAACAGCTCCTCCGGCTGATAAGGCATCCTTAAACGCCTGGAACGATCCAATTTCGGCTAAGAATGAGCCTTCCTGCATTTTCATATCAAAACGGAGTTCAGGCTTATCGCTTCCGTACCATTCTATGGAATCATCATAAGAAATTCTTTGAAAATGATCAGGAAGCTCAACGTTGAGGGCCTCTTTAAAAATAGAACCCATCATGCCTTCGGTCATAGAAAGAACATCATCACGGGACACGAAACTCATCTCAAGATCAATTTGTGTAAATTCCGGCTGACGGTCCCCTCTTGCATCTTCATCCCTGTAACAGCGGGCAATTTGAAAATAACGGTCAAAACAGGAAACCATCAGTATCTGTTTGTACAGCTGAGGAGACTGAGGGAGAGCATAAAACTGACCGGGATATAAACGTGATGGAACAAGATAATCCCGTGCGCCTTCAGGAGTAGATTTTATAAAGGTGGGGGTTTCAATTTCATAAAACCCGTTTGCAGACAGATATTTTCGTGCAGCTAAGGCCACTTTGTGGCGAAGTGCAATATTATGCTGCATGGGAGCAGAACGCAAATCCAAATATCTATATTTTAGTCTTAAATCTTCGTTAGGAATAACCGGTGTGCCGTCTTTTTGCTGTTCATCGATCATGAAAGGAAGTACTTCACTTTTTGAAAGTACAAGAATCTTCTTCGCAACAACTTCTACCTCTCCAGTGCTCATATCAGTATTAATCATGGAATCAGGACGTAGTCTTACATAACCCTCTACTGCAATACAGTATTCCATTTTCAGCTCAAGAGCCAAATCCGACAATTCTTTTGGAGAATCCGAATCTACAACCACCTGAGTAATACCATAGCGGTCCCTTAAATTTATAAAAGATATTCCGCCGTGATCTCTTTTCCGGTATACCCAGCCATTCAACAGTATTGTTTTACCCTCATCACTTTTACGGAGGTCTCCGCACGTGTGAGTACGCTTCATTGTTTCCATTCTTGTATAATATCAATTAGCAGAATCAGTATCAAGAGCTGGAACAAATCATTTTAAGCCATTGAAACAGGAATTATTGAGTAGCCGGTTTGGGAATCCAGTTCATTATTGTAGTTACAATTAGAACAGTACCGCTTACAATACCCCAGAGAAGATTAATATACCCCCAGTAGGTATTAATAAACGACATAAACCATGTTTCAGGGACATGTATTTTTGACTCCGGTTCAAGAACATAATCGGCAGGCATTTTCTCGCCCTCGGCATTGAAGATTTTCTCTTTTCCAATAATGCTGTTCTTATGATAGCCGCCTGCAAGATTTATATAATATTCGCTTGTTTTACCGACTTGAACAGGATAGCGGCCGGGAGCAGCAACAGCACCTGTTACCCATACATAATTATACTTAAAGGGTATGACCAATATGTCTCCATCCTTTAATTCTCTATCTTGAGAAAGGTCCGTAGAAAACAAAAATTTACTAATATCAATTATTGTACTATTTCCATCGCGAACAAAATAAGAATTCTCATAGTCTGCAGCTAATGAAACATTTAAACCCTGATCCTTAAACACATCACTTAGCTTCTGCCCTGTATAAAACCTGTAGGTATAACGGCCGCTTACTTGTAAATCTGTAGCATTACCGCCGTTCACTGCACCTTCTACAGTAAATACATGTTTTAATTCCTGCTTGTTTGGAACATTAATTTCATCACCATTTTCCAGTTTTTCATTTATAAGTTCTTCATACGATAAAACCTTAAATAATCCCGGCTCTTTTCCCGGTGTTGAAACCCTGAAAAGCTGTATATGATCAGTATCAGCAGAAGGCTGAAAACCGGAAGCAAAATCTTCAACGAGCTCCTTTGAACCTTCTAATTCCAACAACTGATACATTCCCTTTTCGTGAATCTGGCCGGACACTTTAACATACCGTTGCGCACGCGAGACAACGATTGTATCACCAGGTCTTAAGCGGGGATTTTGACTCAAATCTCCTGTTTTAATAACCTGATAATAATCGAAAGTTCGTGTTTGATTATCTGCCGAAATAACTTTTACATCACGTAATGAAGCCCACGGATATTCATCAAGATTAAGCTCGTATAGAATATCTGAAAGCCTTGTTAACCCGGTTGCAGTTTTCTGACCCGGGTTTGGATGACTTCCTTGAAGGGTAATAAAAAAGCTGCCGGGGTTTACTAAAGAGAACTGCACACCGGATAATGGATAGTTTTTAGAAACAAGAGATTCAACTTCTGTCTTTAATTGTAAAAAGGTTTTTCCTCTTGCATTTAAAGTACCTAAATTATGCACACGAAGAGTATAAAGAGCGTCCAAAGAAATCTGGGTTGTCAGCATCTGATTATTTGCCATGTATGTTAATTGATACATATCACCTGGTGTCGCAGGGTAATCAATTGTCGATGATGCTAAAAGCCTTGAATCATAGACTTGTGGAACAAAGGCCTTCACTTTATCAAGGGCTTCTGTCTGACTTTCCTGCTTTGTAACGGTACTTTGTGAAGAACTATTGGAAGCGTCTTCTTCTTTGTAAACATCTGCACTTGCTGATAATAAAGAAACTATAAACAATACAGCAAACAAAAATATTCTTCTCTTATTCATCTTTTTATGTATCCTTCTTCTTAAAACCTAACTTAGCCATAGCTTCTTTATCATTCTTTATATTATCAATAATATTAAAAATAAAACACAAAAAGACCGCTATGAAAAAACCGGCAACAGTGCCTATCATACAAATAACCGCACGCGACGGTTCGCTCTTTCTTTCGGGAATCTCGGCGTACTCAAGTATTTGAAAAATTGGAGTATCACTGCTCATAGAAATTTTTAAGAGTTCGTACTCCTGTCTCATTTGAGAGTAGATTGCTTCCTGCATACTCAGCTCTCTTTTTAGTTTTGCTAATTCCATCGTAATCCTGGGAATGGAACTGCCGGGAGAAGCAAAGCTGTCCGACTCGAGTTCTTGCATCTGCCTTTCAATATTGTAAAGCTCACTCATTGCAGACTGCATAGTTTTTTCCAAGTGTTCCTTTTTTAATAAATTCTGATCAAGACCCAGAGACTTAAACCGCTGTTCTAATAGGCGCGCAGCACAGTTTACAACATCTGTTGCAAACTCCTTGTCTGTGTGTGTATAGGTGAGTTCCAGAATACCTGTTCCGGATGTTAAATTTGCTTTTAAATTTTCTTTAAAAAAACCGCGCAGTGTTGTCTTTGGAAATTCGCCAAGTTCAAGATCAAAAAGCTCCGCTACATCGAGCTCCTCGGCCATTGCATCCAAAAATGAATTGGAGGTTAGTAAATATACCGCCAGCTGCCCATTTGAAGAACCACCGGAAGCAGACACGCCCATTAACCCGGCCAGAGAACCTAGTCCGCTTGCAGAAAGGGCGGAAGCCAAACCTCCGCTGCTCGAGGATCCGGAATTAATCATCATAATAGCTGTAGATGTATACTTATTCGGAAGATAACTTTTTTCCGGCGGCAGTTTTATTGAGATATACGCATATAAAACCACGCCAACCGCACAGATTACAGTAAAAATGATTATAAATAATTTCCGTTTCCAAATTATAGCAAACAAATCCAGCAATGAAATTTCATCATCATTATTGCAATCAGAAGGGGGAACGGTGTTAAGTTCAGACATAAAAATACTCCCGCATCATAAAATATTTATCTTTTTATTATATCTGAACAACCCGAATTATACAATAGTTACGATTTTAACAGGAAAAACAAGGAGAAAAAGTGAAGAATACTTCCGGCTAAAACAAAAAGATGCCAAATACAGTGTGCATAACGGACTTTTTTTAAGGCATAGAAAATTACCCCAATAGTATAGGCAGCTCCTCCGGAAACGAGAAAAACAAGACTGTCTTTAGATACAGCCGTCTTCATTGGTTTTATTGCAAAAATTATAAGCCATCCCATAAGGATGTACATAATAACAGAAAGATACCTTAGTTTATTACCGAAGACGGCATAAAACACGACACCCAATAAAGCGAGAGTCCATATTATTCCAAAAAGGGTCCATCCAACCGCTCCCTGAAGCGCCGTTAGGCAATAGGGAGTATAGGTGCCAGCTATCAATATGTAAATTGATGAGTGATCAAAAATAGAAAATACTTTCTTTGCACCGTAAGGAGTTAACGCATGATACAGCGTAGACATTAAATACAAGAGAATTAGAGAGGCTCCAAACACCGCATACCCGGTTACATAGAGAGTCCTCATTGAGTCCGGAGCAAGGTACACAGCCCTTACTACAAGAATAACAAGTGCTGCGATTGAAAGCCCCGTACCAATCCCGTGAGTTATAGAATTCCAGATTTCCTCTAAAACGGTGTAGCGCTTGGGAGATGCTTCATAGGCAAGTCTGCGTACTTCTCTTTCTCTTCGCTTTTGCTCTTTCTGCTCAAGCTTTGTAAGCTTAACAGGATTTTCATGAACAAGGGCGCGTTTTAAATTATAAGAGACTTGAAAGGCATCATTTCTCGCCTTTTCCTTTATTGCCCGAATATCCTGCCGTGCCTGTTCCTTTTTTTGCTTTTCATTCTTTTTTTGGTCTTCTGTCATAAGAAAGCCTCCGCTGTTGTAATATGCAGAAAATCAGTTGTGTCTATTTCTCATTTCATGTAATAAGACTCCGGCAGCTACAGAAACATTAAGACTGTCAAGCCTGCCGCATGTCGGAATAGAAATAATCGTATCGCAAGATTCCTTTAAAAGCCGTGCAATTCCTTCGCCCTCACTGCCCATAACAAGAACAGCCTTTGAAGCAAAATCTGCAGTGACGACATCTTCGCCTCCTGCATCAGCTCCATAAATCCAGTAACCTGCTTTTTTCAGCAGTTCAACAGACCGGACTAGGTTTTGAACAACACTCACAGGAACCCAGGCGCTGGCTCCGGCGCTTGAACGGTCAATTACTTCACTTTCAATAGCGCTTCTGCGTTCGGGCATTATAACAAGATCTGCCCCAAACTGGTCACAGCTTCTTAAAACAGCACCTACGTTGTGAGGGTCTGTTATAGAATCAAGGACAACTACAATAGAACGATTCTCTACTGTATTTGACACAGAAACTTGAGAAAGGTATGCATCAAAATCGACATAATTATATTTTTTTTCCGCTTCGCCCTCAACTGTAAGTACAACACCTCTGTGTTCCTGTGCTGTTTTAGGAAGAGACGAAACAAGAGCGTTCAAAATCTTCTCGGAAGACTGCTCAATGCGTACACCGCAGTCCCTGGCCTGTTCTACAATCTTTTTTACCCTTGGACCGGCTTTATCGACATACAGACATAATTTTTCCTGCTTCTCTGCTTTGTTTTTTAGAGAAGCATCTTTGAAACTGCGAATTTTTTCTTCTATAGCGTGAAAACCGGTTATTGTCCGCAGCATTTTTTATATTTTTTTCCTGACCCGCACGGGCATGGATCATTACGTCCTGTCTTGGAACCTTCCCTTACTATTGTGGTGGGAATTAACGACCCGCTTTCATAGAGCCATTGATCATCTTTTTTTACAAAATGAGCTTTTTCAAGATGAATATCTTTTAAACCCTTTCTTGTATACGTTGCAGAAAAATCAACCCACCCCTCTGTATCGGAAGTAGAACCTTTCTCAACACGGATAATTTTCAATCCCTGCCAGGATGATTCCTCGCTCCAACGTCTTGTTTCTTCAAGATCAATCTCGTTTTTATCGGGATCCTGCACACAGGAACGTGCAATGTGGTCAATTTCATGCATAACATAAGCGCTGTATCTGCTGCGCATTAACTCTTCTGCGGTGGAAGCTTTTCTTTCACCCTTTATTACCGGTCCGCAGCATTCTGAATACTGCTTTTGCGAACCGCATGGACATAGTGTTTTACTCATACGTGCATTATAACAAAAACAGAGGTCTCTTTCTACGCTCCATCTTGCTTTATAAAAAAAAATATCGTACCATAACTGAATGGAATACACAGCCTCACATATTCACAATGCGCTCCAAAAGACTGATATATGTTCAAGCCTTATGAAGCGTTTTTTATCATACACAGCTGTAAATACACAGAGCGATCCCGACAAAGCGGACAAAGGAATTATTCCGTCCACAGAAGAGCAGAGGGAGTTTGCGCAGGTTCTTGCCTCAGAGCTTAGAGACTTGGGTATTTGCGAAGTCATAGTAACAGAAAACTCATACGTTTGTGCACGGGTTGAAGCATCAAAGGGAATGGAAAACAAGCCCTGCATCGCTTTTTTAGCTCACATGGATACCGTACACGAAGTAAGCGGAAAAGATGTTAAAGCTCAGGTAATTAAAAACTACAAGGGTGATAAGATTCATTTAGGGAATAATCTCTTCCTTGACCCCTTACAAGATAAAG
Source organism: Spirochaetota bacterium (assembly GCA_022704725.1). Taxonomy (GTDB): domain Bacteria; phylum Spirochaetota; class Spirochaetia; order Treponematales; family Treponemataceae; genus JAAZLA01. The sequence continues at coordinate 1,016 of JAKJFV010000016.1, read as the reverse complement.
ACCTGCAGGCCTCATCCGGAGACACGATAATTTGCACAGACGGTTCAACACTGCTGGGTTCTGACGACAAGGCTGGAATCGCCGAAATTATGACAGCAGCGGAACTGCTTATTAAGAGCTCTGTCCCTCACGGATCATTTGAAATTATTTTTTCTCCCGATGAAGAAACCGGCCACGGTATGGACAAAGTTCCCCTCGAATGGATGCAGTCCGTTTATTGTTTCACGCTCGACGGTGGACAGGCTGGAGAAATAGAGGCTGAATGTTTTAATGCCTATAAAACCGAAGTTTTTTTTACAGGAAAGGCCAAGCATACTGGGAATGCACGGCCCGATATGATAAATGCTGTTACGATGGCATCTTTTTTTGTCCAGCTTCTGCCGCGTAATGAAAGCCCCGAAACAACAGATATGTATGAGGGCTTTTTTGCTCCGATGGAAATTGCAGGAAGTATTGATTCAGCAAAGCTTACAATCTTTGTGCGCGATTTCTCATCAAAGGGTATAGCTCAAAGGCTTGAACGGCTGGATCAATTTGCAAAAACAGCAGAAGCTCACTTTCCAGGAAGCATTGTAAAAACAGTACACACAAGCCAGTATAAAAACATGAAAGAGGTATTGGATAATAATCCCCATGTTATGGAAAGTCTTGTAAACGCTGTAACAAAAACCGGATTAACACCGATATTTAAACCAATACGGGGAGGAACCGACGGTTCCCGCCTAACA
>JAKJFV010000016.1:0-278 GCA_022704725.1 Spirochaetota bacterium | reverse complement strand
GAATATTTTTACCGGCGGTCACAATTTCCATTCAAGACAGGAATGGACATCACTGTCGCAAATGGTGTATGCAGTTGAAACCATACTTAACCTTGTACAGAAATCATAAGGAGTCTTAGTAATGTACGAATACCATATAGAAGGCGGATTTCCAATTAAAGGAACCGTTAAGGCAAGCGGAAATAAAAATGCCGCCCTTCCCTGTATTGCAGCAGCTCTCTTAACAAGTGAACCGGTTATTCTTCAAAATATTCCGGACATTGAAGATACAGGGGTTA
>JAKJFV010000169.1 GCA_022704725.1 Spirochaetota bacterium | reverse complement strand
GGTTGCATTTTGTGCATATTTAATTTTTAAGTTATTTTCATCGCAGACATAAATAGAACCTGCATCGGCATTTACTATGCCCCGAGCTTCTGTTAATAAACGCTCAAGCAGTACATCGACGTCCTGTGTCTCATTGAGTACCTTTTCTGATTCGATAATGCGCTGCAGTTTTTGTTCTTTTGAATTTAAGTCGATTGTCATACATCCCTCTATATATCTTATAATTGTACTTTATTATCCTGCTTTCGTCTAGTTTTTAAACTTAGAAATACTTTTTTTTATCAGGCAAAAAAACAAGGGACCGCTCCCGTTTGATGTGTCGGGAAGAATATGAAGTCCATATTTTGTTTTTTCAGGGTGTATAAAAACTTCTTTCCCGGAAATTTCCTCAACCTTCAACTTTATTGTATCACAATCAATATCTACTATTTGCACATTATCATACTTTTTACAAAGTTTACTGATTACACCGTCATTTTCTTCCGGAGCCAGAGCACAGGTTGAATACAATAAATAACCGTTTTCTTTTACCATTAAAAAAGAAGCAGACAGGAGCGACCATTGTGTATAACTTAAGTTTCTAATTCTAGCCTTGGTCCATTGTGATAAATGAAAAGGAGACATAAGAACATGGCGCTCAGATGAGCATGGAGCATCAAGTAAAACTGCGTCAAAGGAATCTTTATTCTTTTTGTACATAATAGAGCCGTCAAAAGGTGTCACAGTAATTTTTTGACGTTTTTCATGCGGTACATGATCATTTAAAACCCTGAGAAGCCGCGTTCTTCGCTCTGCAGATAATTCATTTGCTGTAATTGCTGCATTTTTATTAACTAAGCGGGATAGGATAAGTGTTTTCCCCCCCGGTGCAGCACAAAGATCAAGAATTGACTCAGCCGAATCCACCGGTAATGCACATGCCGCTGCAATACTGCCTGCATCAAGATAGTACGACGGATAGCCCTCATAAGATACCCCGATCCCTGCAGATTCCTGAGTCAAGGCCTCTTTTAGGCGAGCCCATCTATCTTTATAAATTTCTTCATAATAACCGTTAAAACAGGCCTCACCGGCTTCCTTCTTACCTGCCACTAAGCATCTCCAAACTGTCCATGAATGATTCCCATAAAGGATCGGCAAACGGAACCGGCGCACTGAAGGAAACTTCCTTTTTTGTTTCAGGGTGAATAATATTCATAGAGGCACAATGAAGTCTTATTCCCGGAAGGGTATCGCTTCTGCGTCCTCCGTATTTAACATCGCCCTTTATATGCAGTCCGGCAGATGCAAGCTGACTTCTTATTTGATGAGTACGTCCTGTTTTAGGCTTTACTTCCAAATATGAATAATTATTACCGTTTCCAATAATCCGGTACTCTAATGAAACTTTTTTTGATTTTCTATGCTCAGTATCTGTTACAGTTGCTCTTTTTTTTGAAGGATTGAATGACAAATAGTGAGACAATTCAATCCACTCACCCATCCCCTTTTCAATAACACCTTCCACAACCGCCCAGTATGTTTTCTGAACCTTATGCTGAGCAAATTGCTCAGATAAAAAAGACAGAGCCTCAACATCACGTGCAATTACTTGTATACCGCTTACTGGCTTGTCTAACCGGTTAGGACATTCCAGAAAAAAAGGAGAAACAAGCGTGTCTGCAGCTTCTTTTGCAAAAATAACCGGCAGGGATTCTGAAGTTTTCCCCTCACAAATTTCTCCGGCTATTTTTAGTACTGCAAGCAATCGTGAATCGGCGTAGATAAGCCTTTGAGGCACAGAAGGTAATACAATTTCAATGTCATTCATAATAAAACACCCTAATCTTCGTTAAAATATGCTGCGTATAGTTCTAATCCGTCATTTTTTATCTGGTTAAATTTTTCTTCCCGCTGAATGGAGGAATATTCTGAATTTGAATTTACCACACGATATTCGTTTATAGAAGGCAGCATGGTAAATATATCATAAGAGGATATTTTATGATACCGAAGCACTCCGGTTTTAATCTTTGTTTGAATAATTTTAGTAAAAGACTCATTAACCCCAGCCATTAAATGAGTATCTTCCATCATTCTTTTTTGAATATAGGGTATTAAATGAACGAAACGCTTTTGCGAACTCATTATCATATCGGCTCCCGCAAGAAGTGCTGATTCAACAGACTTGTATGCATCGTAACCTTGATCAGCAATGGCTCCCATAAAAATATCATCAGTTAAAATAAGACCTTTAAATCCTATGCTGTCCTTAAGAATGCCGGTTGTTAATTCTTTGGAAAAACAAGCAGGTATAGTACCCGTTACAGACGGAATTACGGCATGAGAGAGCAGAACTGCAGTATGCAAGGGTGAATTATTTAGAATTGTATGAAAAGGATGAACCATTTGATTTTGAAAGACATCACGGCTTACAGTAATCCGGGGAAGCCCTGTGTGGGGATCATCATTCGTGTTTCCGGGGAAATGTTTTAATGCGCACAGAATATTATATTTATTATATGATTCTATTAAAACGGAGGAAAGTGAAATTGTTTTATCAATTGATCCGAAACTTCTATCCTGTAAAAATTCTTCATTACTTTCAAGAAGGGGTTCTGCAACAGGAGAAAGATTAAAGGTGAAGCCTAAGAGGCGCAGCTGGTGTGCAGTATTTTCGTAAAGAGAAGAGGCCTCTTGTTCGCTACAATACTTCGAAACAGAGAGTTGTGAAGGTAACGGCGACGTAATGGAACGTAAACGATTAACGCTGCCGCCCTCGTGATCTATAGCAAGTAAAGGAGGGATTGAATCTTTATAATAATCATACACCGAGTCGGTAAAAGCAATAACAGAAGAAGGAGAAGTATCAATATTAAATGTAAAAAAAATATACGCACCTGGTGATATACCATCATTAAAATCATTTGCTTTTGAATAAGTTGTAGAACCGTCAATGTTTACCATAAACAGCTGGGCTATTCTTTCTTTATCGCTGAATTTTTCACCATACTCATATGAGGCCTTTTTCTTCTGCATCGTATCGAGAACGTCATAATTATAGAGAAAAAAACGATACATTGAATTGTTCATATCTGTATTTATTGAAGGCTTTTTAGAACATGCACTAAAAAGAAGCAGAACTGCGCATATACAGAGACAGATAAAAACGGCTGATTTTACACCGGTTGATAAAGGTTGAGGTTTCATTATCATTTAAAGTAAAACAGTTGTGAACCAGGGAATATAGGTTATGAGCAATAAAACAACAGCCTGAACCAATAAAAAAGGAAGAATACCCTTAACAATTTTCATTAAGGGAGTGTCAAAAGCATAAGTGGCCACAAATAAATCCATACCAACAGGAGGAGTTAAAAACCCCAGCTGCATATTTACGAGAAAGATAACTGCAGTATGAACCGGCGATATACCGAAAGACTCAGCAATAGGAATCAGCAGAGGAGAAATAATAAGTATTGCTGAATAAATATCCATAAGGCATCCTGCAAAAATGAGGAAGATATTCATAAGCAGTAAGAAAAGATATTTTGAATGGACAAAATTTGTTATAAAATCTGTCAGCATGGCCGGAACATTGGCGTCAACCATAAAATAAGAAAGCCCCCGGGCAGATGCTAAAATTAATAAAACACCGCCCGTTATAGGAATACCCTCTGCAATTATAGTTAAAGCCTTTTTGACATCAAAATCTTTTCGTATAAAGGTCTCTAAAACGAGGGCATATATGAGAGTAAAGGCTGCAGCTTCCATGAGTGAAAAGAAACCGCTGAAAAAACCTATTATTACAAAAAAAGGCAGCAATATTTCAAATATTCCGTCTTTTAAAGCAAGAAGGATTTCTTTTAAAGAGAAAGACGGCCGGTGCTCCTGCTTATCCCGGAAAAGTCCTAAAAGAATCATAGAGGCGGCGAGCATCATTCCCGGTATTAGCGCACCCTTAAATATATCATACACATCGACAGAAAAATAATTTACAGACCCGTACATTATTATTGCGACACTCGGGGGGAAAAGTAGACCAAGAGCACCCGATGCAGTTATGAGTGATTGAGAATCGTCCTTTGAATAACCTGCGCCCCCAAGGGCTATGGTAAGCAGGGAACCGAGAGCTAAAATAGTTACCCCGCTTGCGCCTGTAAATATTGTAAAGAACGTTGTTACCAGCACTGCGGCTATAACAATTCCGCCTTTGAACCAGCCGAACATTGTTTTAAAAACAGAAACCAGACGGTATCCGGCGCTGCCCTTTGATAAAATGTATCCTGCGATCGTGAACAAGGGAATTGCGGCTATGCTTTTATCAGTTAATATTGTGTAAGATTCAAGAGAAATAACTTCAACATACCCCCCACCCTGTGAAAAAGCAACATATGCAATGCCGCTAATAACGATAAAGAG
>JAKJFV010000168.1 GCA_022704725.1 Spirochaetota bacterium | reverse complement strand
AAGGATACCCTGTTCTTGGTGAAAAAGGCCCCATTTTTGTTCAGGATATTTCATTTATTGTCAATGAAGACGGAATTGTGTATGACGATGAACAGATGCAGGAAATTGACCGGTTTAAAATAGTGCGGTTCGATAATGAACGATATTTAAAAAAGCAGGGCTCAAGTCTTTATAATTCAAATGATATATCGGGTTCTGCTCATATAGCAGAAGGATACGAAAGACCGGGTCTTATTCAGGGTTATATAGAAACATCAAATGTTAATGTTGTTAATGAGATGGTTTCTATGATCGAAGTAAACAGATCGTATGAAGCAAATCAAAAAAGCATTCAGGCGGAAGATTCAATGATGACAACCCTCTGGACTAAGGTAGCCTCTATCCGCTAGAAGGCAGGTTAAGGTAAAGAGTAGTAGTTTTTAGGAGAAAATAATGGTAAGAAGTTTATGGACAGCAGCAACAGGCATGAACGGTCAGCAGGCAAATATTGACACAATTTCTAACAATCTTTCAAACGTTAATACAACCGGGTATAAACAGCAGCGTGTTGAGTTTGAAGATCTAATATATCAGACAGTTAAAATGGCAGGTACACCTGCAACAGAAGATACCGTGACTCCTGTTGGTATTCAGATGGGTACCGGTGTTAAAATAGCAGCTACACAAAGAATGCTGACACAGGGAAGTCTGCAGAGTACCGAAAATGCTACAGATTTGGCTCTTGTGGGAGAAGGTTTTTTTAGAGTGCAGCAGTATGACGGATCATTCGCCTACACGAGAGACGGATCATTTAAAATCGATTCAAACGGCCAGATGGTAACATCGAACGGTTTGCGTTTAATGCCCGAAATTATCATGCCGGAGGGTTTTGAAATTAATACCCTGTCTGTAAGCAATGACGGACGTGTTACAGTAAAAGTTTCTGGAAATGATGATCCTCTGGATATTGGTCAAATTGAAATTTACCGTTTTTCTAATCCTGTCGGCCTTGAAGCACAGGGTGATAACTTATTCACTGTAAGTAATGCATCAGGCGGTCCTATTGCCTCAAGACCCGGTTTTGAGGGTGCCGCGGTAACTAAACACAAATTTCTGGAAATGTCCAATGTATCTGTCGTAAATGAAATGGTGCAGATGATTGTTGCGCAAAGAGCGTATGAGTTTAATTCTAAAGCCATACAGACAAGCGACACTATGCTTTCAACAGCTGTATCTCTAAAGAGGTAGGAATAAGGTATGAATATTAACAGCTTGCCGAGCGGATTAAGCAGTATTACAGGCGGTCAAAGTTCAACACAGTCTGCTCAAATTAAAAAAGATATAAATAAGTTTAATGATCTGGTGCAGTCAGTAATGTCTCATGAAACTGCCCAGACCCTGTCTTCCACTCAGATTACAGAAAGCGGAAAACTGAACGGCGATTATACCTCCGGTTTTTCAGGCCTATACACTAATCCAGACGACACTAATGCACTGCCTTCTGGGGCCGCTGCAAACAGTGCATTTGTTGTACAAAACAAAACTATCGATAAAACCAGCAGACTCTATGAAAAATCAATGGAACTGGAGTCATATTTTGTAAAAATTATGCTCAATACAATGCGCAGCTCATTAAGTTCTTCGGGTTTGACTGGTGAAAAAAGTTATGCAGGCGGTATGTATGAAGACATGCTGTATGATGAGTTTGCCGTAAGCATGACTAAAAACGCTGGATTCGGTTTAGCCGATCAGATATATCTTCAGCTTGCCTGATTATTGCCCTCGCTCTTATATTCTGGTATACTTTTTACAACTTAAAAATTTGTAAATTAGTGGAGATAAATTGATGGAAGATCAAACTACAGAAAATGAGGGCGCCGGTACCTACGAGGCTGCTGTAGAAAGAAGTAAAAAACTTGAGCAGGAAATTGCTGTAAATCCTAAGAAACATAGAGTATTAACAGGCGACCGGCCGACCGGCCGCCTTCATATTGGTCATTATTTCGGCTCTCTTCAAAATAGAGTGAGATTAGCAAATGCAGGCGTACCAACTTGTATTCTCATAGCAGATTATCAGGTTTTAACTGATCATGATGCTTTTAGTGAAATATCACAAAATTCAAAACAGCTAGTCATTGATTATCTTGCATGCGGCATAAAACCTTCTGATGATGTGATTATTTACCCGCACAGTTATGTTCCGGAAGCAAACCAGCTCATGCTGCCTTTTTTAACTCTTGTAAGCAATGCAGAATTAAATAGAAATCCGACCGTTAAAGAGGAAATTCAGGCTGCCGGCTTAAAAAGCGTAAATGCAGGAATGTATACGTATCCGGTGCATCAGGCATGCGATATTCTTTTCTGCAAGGGTACCATAGTACCTGTAGGAAAGGATCAGCTCCCTCATCTGGAATTAACCCGTCTTATTGCACGCCGTTTTAACGATAAGTTTTCCCCTAATAAACCTGTTTTTCCCGAGCCGCAGGCCTTGTTGAGCAAGACTCCGACTATTCTCGGACTAGACGGAAGTCAAAAAATGAGTAAGAGCCGCGGAAATGCAATAATGTTAAGCGCTACAGAAGATGAAACTGCAGCAGCCGTAAAAAAAGCAAAAACTGATGCAGACCGTAATATTACCTATAATCCCGAAACACGACCAGAGGTGGCAAACCTTCTTATGCTCATTTCTTTATGTACCGGAGAAACACCAGAATCCATTGCACAAAAAATTGGAGACGGCGGGGGCGGTATGCTCAAAAAAATGCTTACAGAGTCCTTGAATGAAACACTTCGTCCAATGAGAGAAGAACGCAAGCGTCTTGAATCTTCTCCCGATTATATTAGATCAGTGCTTTTAGACGGAGCTCAGAAGGCCCGAAATATGGCTATTGCAACTCTCGATGAGGTGCGCACTGTTATGAATATGATTATTTAGAACTGTAACGTTTCCAGAGGTTTCCTGCTATGGTTAGGAGATTTTCCCTTGTATTTTCCCCGGGATTATCGACAACCATAGCAAATAATTCCTCTAAAATCATCCCGAGATGTTTTCCCGAAGGAATTCCTCTTTCCATTAAATCTTTACCGTTAACAGATAAATCCTTAAGGCTGAGGGCTGTTTTTTCATCTAAAACGATTTGTATGCGTTCTTTAAATTCAAGAAGTCCATCAGCCCATTGGCTATTGTGAAGAAGAGGCGGTTTTCCTGTCATTCCATATACATCGCAGTACCGCAGATTAAAAAGCGCATCAATAAAATCCTGTCCTGTCCGTACAACAAAACGTCTCACCGCTGCATCCGACCATGAATTTTCATAGTGGAACATATGATTCTGAATAAGATGAGAAACCGAGTTTATTTGTTTTTTAGGCAGACGAAGACGTTCGAGAATGAGAGCTGCACTCTGAGCCGATGCTTTTTCATGATTATAAAAAGTAATTATTGGACTCACTTTTTCCGGGCTTGATGGATCAAGTGATTTTGTTTCTTCCCTGCGGACAAGAGGTTTTCCTATATCGTGAAATAAGGCAGCAAGGTGAATAGTACTATCAAATTGATAATACGAAGCTCCGTCGCAGGAAGCAAAAAGATGACTCAGAACATCAAACTGATGATGCCCCCGTTCATCTGCCTGTGTTATTCCTCTGCACTGTACTAATTCTGGAATAAAAAGAGACAGAAGTCCTGTTTTTTCCATCATTTCTAATGCCTGTGATGGTTTAGGACTCATAAGCATTTTTAAAAATTCGTCACGGAACCTTTCTATAGATATTTTTTCTGTGACAGTAAGAACCTTTGAAATTGCAGCAAAGGTGTCATCTTCTATTGAAAAGCCCAGCTGACCTGCAAACCGTACCGCTCTTACAGGACGCAATCCGTCTTCGCTGAACCTGTCCATCGCATTACCAACAGTTCTAATAAGGCCTTTTTTTATATCTGTTATTCCGTCAAATGGATCAACAATATTTCCTGTGTTTAAATCCATTGCTATTGCATTCATGGTAAAGTCGCGTCTTGAAAGGTCTTCTTCGATTGTTGCCGCATAAGAAACTGCATCGGGATGTCTGCCGTCAGTATACGAAGACTCTGTTCTATACGTAGTCACTTCAATCTCTTTTCCCATAAAATGTACCGTAACTGTACCATGATCTATACCTGTAGGAATAACCTGGCTGAACATTCGCATAACATCCTGAGGCGAAGCATTGGTCGCTATATCCCAATCGTTTGCCTCCCTGCCGCGTAACATATCGCGTACCGCACCCCCTACAAGATAGGCTTCAAAACCGTTTCGTTTAAAAAAAGAGTTCATTTTCTGTAAAATTGCAGGAATAAAAAGATGCTTCATGATATAGTTTTAGTATAGTAAAAGTCGAAGCCTAAGTCTAGAACTATTGTTAATTGAGGTTTTTTAATGCATATAAAGAAT